>NZ_JAKZIW010000019.1:0-40718 GCF_031143325.1 Enterococcus sp. FR204
CCCCTTTCCTGGGCTTATTTATCACCCATTTTATTGTAATTGCTAGTTATACATAAACAAGAGATTTTATGCATAATGTTTTATTGCTGAGAAAAATATTCAGCTGTTGCTTGTTCATCCTTTTTGAGTTGTTCAATCAATTCCTCTACACTAGAAAATTTCACTTGATCTCTTAAAAATTGATTCCAGCGTACTGCGACATGTTCACCATAGATATCTTGATTAAAGTCCAAAATATACAACTCTACAGTCAGCTCCCGTCCTTCACCGAATGTATCATTATGTCCAATTGAACCCATGGCGGGATACCAAGTTTCCCCAATTTTTATTTCCGATACATAAACACCTTCTTTAGGCAAATGAACTGTGCTCTTTACTTTGACATTTGCTGTAGGGAATCCTAGTAGTCTGCCTCGTGCATCGCCATGGACAACTACTCCTTCTACCTCATATGTGCAACCTAATAGTTTTGCTGCTTCTTTTACTTGTCCGCTGTCTAGTAATCCTCGAATACGGGTAGAGCTGATTTTTTCACCTTGTTCTTCTTCTTTAGAAACTGTGACGATTTTGAATCTTCCTTTGGCATATTCAGGAAAATGAGCGACATCTGCAATGTCTTTTGGTCCATACGTATAATCAAAACCGGAAACAGCATATTTTGCATGTAACCCTACGATGTATTGATCAACAAATTCCTGCGGTGCTAAATGAGCAAAAGAAGAAGTAAAATCAACTTCATATAAATAATCTATACCCAAAGCGGCCATTTTTTCTTCTTTTTGCTTAAGGCTAGTCAAATATTTCACGCTGCTAGGATCGATCTTTTTAAAGACAATCGATGGATGCTGATTGAAAGTCATCAATGCTAATTTCAATCCTTCTTTTTGTGCAATTTCCATACCTGTCTTTATGACTTTCTGGTGTCCGATATGCACGCCGTCGAAAAATCCCAGCACTAAAACGACATCGTCTTCTGGAATTTGTTCTGATTGGTAAGGATGTCTGATCTTGATGATATTCATTCGTTATTCCTCATTTCTCAATACTTTACTAGGTTTTAATTTGTTTTTTTCTTTCGGGTTTGGCTGATAGATACTGACAACTTTTCCTTTATAAAACAAAGCAATTTCTTCTGACGGCATTTCTGGGAGCGCAAATACAGTATAATTAAGTCTCATACCGTTTTTTACTTTCTGCCATACTTCATCAGTAATATCTACTCGTTTGAACCGTTCTACTCCTTTTTCTATTGGCAGCAAACAATCATCGATTGTCCCATTTTTCACAGCTTGAGCTACTTCTTCTAATGTCAGAGCATCCTTCTGGCACATACCGGCACTTGCTGTTCGGGTCAGATCAGACATGTGCGCAGGGTAACCAAGTTTCTTGCCTGTATCTACAGCTAATGTGCGGACATAGGTTCCTTTCCCGCATTCTACTTCGAAGCGCCAAGAAATGGTTCCTGTCACTTCGTCTCTTGTCAATTCACTTGTCCGGATAAAACGGTAAATCTGAGCCTTTCTAACAGGCCGCTCCACTGTTTCATTATTGCGGGCATATTCATATAACCGCTTACCGTTGACTTTTACCGCTGAGTACATTGGTGGTATCTGGGTGATCTCACCAATAAATGAAGCCATCACTTCATCTATTTTTTTTTCAGATAAAGACATATCTACTGGTTTTGTTTCTACCCGTTCTCCGGATCGATCTTCCGTCGTTGTACTGAAACCTAGAGTTATCTCGCCTACATAGATTTTCCCAGAATCTGTCAAATATTCGATAACTTTTGTGGCTTTTCCAATACAAATGGGCAACACACCGTCTACGTCTGGGTCAAGCGTACCCCCATGTCCGATTTTTTTCGTATGTAAGATTTTTCTTAATTTGAATACGCAATCATGACTTGTCATTCCGCGTTCTTTCCATAAAGGTAATAACCCGTCCATGTCTTTTCTCCATTTCATTTTTGATTTAACTGAATTATTATAACACATTGCATCAATTACTGACGAATTTGACATCATAATGAACGGTTTTTATTTTTCGGCAATAAAAACGTAACAAAATTCATGCTCACGTAAATAGAAATCATGTTATGCTTTTTTTAAAGGTGGGAATAGAATGGAAGATTTTTTCTTTGCACCATTTGATTGGATTTATGGGTGGCTTACAGGTAAATAGATTGGTTTTCACTTCCCAAAAACGAAAAAAAAGACTGGCCATTCTTCCAGTCTTTTTTCCGTTTTTTTTTTTTTATTTTTTCAGTTTCTTAATCAATGTAAAAAATTCTGTTTTGCGGGATCGATTTTATCATTTTATTGGTCAAGATTTTTCCATTTCCAATCCAATACTTCTGGCAGATCAATACCATTTTCACGAATATAGTTTTGATGTTCTTGTAATTTCTGATCCATTTTTTTCGCAAAATCTTCTGCTTGACTTCCTTTGATTTTTAAAGCTGCGTCTTTTGCCAAATGATAACGATCAAGTTCATTTACTACACGCATGTCAAATGGTGTCGTGATATCTCCATTTTCTTTGTAGCCATGAATCATTAAATGATGGTTATGACGATCAAAGAAAATCGTGCGGACCAATGTTTCATAACCGTGGAAAGCAAATAAGATCGGTTTGTCTTTTGTAAAATATTGATCAAATTCTTCATCGCTCAACCCGCGCGGATCTTGACTTGGATGACGTAATTTCAATAAATCTACGACATTGATGAACCGAATTTTTAGTTTTGGGAATTCTTCCAGCAACAAAGTTACAGCTGCTAATGCTTCTAAGTTAGATTCCGTTCCTGCAGCAGCAATGACCAATTCAGGTTCCTCCTCTTTTGCTGTCGAAGCCCAATCAATGATTTTCAAGCCTTCATTCACTAAGACGGCTGCTTCTTCTGCTGAGTAAAATTGAGCACGCGGATGTTTGGAAGAGATGATCAAATTGATTTTTTCTGACGAGAGGAATGCTTTATCCATGACTGCAAGCAATGTATTTGCATCCGCAGGCAGATATTCACGGATGAACTCCGCCTTCTTTTCTGCCAAATGTGTCAATATTCCTGGATCTTGGTGACTATATCCATTGTGATCTTGCTGGAAGACTGTTGAGCTTGCAATGAGATTTAGCGAAGGATAATCATTTCGCCAAGAAAGGTCATGTGATTTCCGCATCCATTTGAAGTGCTGAGTCAACATAGAATCAACCACTCGCAAGAATGATTCGTAACTTGCAAAAAAACCATGCCGTCCAGTCAGAACGTACCCTTCTAAGAACCCTTCATCTTGGTGTTCCGATAATTGACTGTCGATGACGCGACCAGATGGCGAAAGCCATTCATCATTTTCTGGTTCGATTTTTTCCATCCATTGGCGATTTGTCGTTTTGAAAACTTGATTCAATCGGTTTGATTTTGTTTCATCTGGTCCAAATATACGGAAATTTTCTGGATTTTTCTCAATGATCTCGCGAACGAATTTACCAAGTTCGGTCATATCTTCTGCTTTAATGGAGCCTGGTTTTTCAAATTGCAAAGTATATTTTTTCCAATCTGGCATAATAAGCGGTTTTGGATCGATTCCACCATTGGTGATAGGATTTTTTGCCATTCTTTGGTCACCAATAGGCGCGATTTCTCTGATTTCTTCTAAAACACGTCCTTGTGCATCAAATAATTTTTCTGGTTCATAGGATTTCAGCCAACGGAGTAAAGCATCTGCATGATCCATATGTTCTTGATCTACAGGAATCGGTACTTGGTGTGCTCGGAAGGTTCCTTCAATTGGTTCCCCGTCCCATTCTTTTGGACCGGTCCATCCTTTTGGTGTGCGTACGATCAATACTGGCCATTTTGGCATCACGACATCTGTTGCTGTCTTCAGGCGAGCTTCTTTTTGGATGGATTTAATTTTCTCGATTGCTTGATCCATTTTTTCAGCCATAACAGGATTTAATTTTTCTGGATCATTTCCTTCAATAAAGAAAGGTTCCCAGCCAAGTCCGTTAAAGTAATTTGCTAATTCTCCATCTGATTTACGTGCCAAGATCGTTGGGTTGGCTATTTTTGCACCATTTAAATGAAGGATCGGTAAAACAGCTCCATCTATCACTGGATTGATAAAGACATTTGAGAACCAGCTTCCAGCTAAAGGACCGGTTTCTGCTTCACCATCACCAATCACGACAGCAGAGATTACTTCAGGATTGTCTAATACAGCTCCGACTGCATGTGAAAGAGAGTATCCAAGCTCTCCGCCTTCATGGATAGAACCTGGTGTTTCTGGTGCTGCATGAGAAGCAATGCCTCCAGGAAATGAAAATCGTTTGAATAATTTTTGCATTCCTGTCTCATCCTCCGTTACTTCTGGATAGATCTCTGTGTAACTTCCATCTAAATAAGCATTCGATACCATGACTTGTCCGCCGTGTCCTGGCCCTTCAATATAAAACATGTTCAAATCATATTTATTGATGACTCGGTTCAAATGGACATAAATAAAATTTTGGCCAGGAATCGTTCCCCAATGACCGATTGGATGTTTTTTGACATCTTCTGGTTTCAGTGTACGTCTCAGTAAGGGGTTATCTTTAAGATAAAGTTGCCCAACAGAAAGATAATTAGCAGCACGCCACCAAGCCGTCATTTTATCAAAGTATTCTTTACTAGAATAATCCATACATAACACTCCTTTTCATTATTACTCCTATTCTAGCGCAGATACTCCTAATTGAAACCTAATAAGCACTTCTGTTCATTTGTTTGGATTTTATATCTAGCCAAATGAACAGGTATAAAAAACCACGAAATTTTTCCTTTCGCTGACGTTTTTTACATTGATCCAAAAAACTTATCGTTATCACAATGGCTGTTCCGCAGTTCATTTCGCTCCTCATCATGCGTAATTTGCTGAATGACGCTGGGCCAGTTAACACATTGCTGGAAAACTGGGGCTGGATCGAGCAATTCCTTTCCTGATTGATCCGTTTTATGTAAAAGTCTCTGTTATCTTTGTCAATATGTGAATTGGTATCCCAGCTACTATGCTAATTTCTACAGGGATTATCCAAAATTTGGATCGTGACCAAATCGAAGCGGCGTAATCGGAAATATCAATAACTTCAACGTGGTTTTTCTTTTAACTGTCGGCGGACCGACAATTCAAACTTTTATGGTGCAGGTTCCACTGATCTTCTAGTTACTTGGCTATACCTGACTGTCACTAAAATAGATTACAATCTAGCTTCCGTTATCGGTATCTTGATCTTTATCTATATGCAAAAATTTATATACTACTAGAAAAAAGAAAGTCGAATTTTTTACTTTTCTTTTTCTCTTTTTTGGTTAGCTGACACGCTACCAGACTAAAGTCATGGAACTCTTAGGTAATACGTCTTAATGAAAACAAAAAAATCCCGCAACCCCTGATTTCACAGGATTTGCGGGATTTTTTGATTAGTCTTTGTTCAAGTCGCGAAGCAATTCATCGATATGGTTGCCATAGACAACTGATTCATCAAGTTCAAAGAACAATTCAGGTGTCTTATAAATACTTAGATTGTGCCCTAACTCTCGACGAATCAATCCTGATGCTTTATTCAATCCATCTTGTGCTTTTTTCTTATCTGATGCTAAGTCAGATAAAATGCTGTAATAGATCGTTGCTTGCTGTAAGTCCCCCGTAACTTTCACATCTGTGATCGTTACGTTCTCCACACGAGGGTCACGGACCTTTTTGCGCAAAATATCATTGACTTCTTTTAAGATTTCTTGACCGACTCGGCGGTCACGGTAGTTAGCCATAATGATTGGCCTCCTTTTATCAGTTTTTAGTCATTTTTGACTTCTTCCATGATAAATCCTTCAATTACGTCATCTACTTTGATGTCATTGAATTTTTCAATCATTGCACCACATTCATAACCCATTTTGACTTCTTTCACGTCATCTTTGAATCGTTTCAGACTTGCAAGTTGGCCTTCATAGATTACGATTCCGTCACGGATTACACGGACACCGCTATCTCTACGAATATATCCTTCTGTTACATAGGCACCTGCAATCGTACCAACTTTAGAAACTTTGAAGGTTTCACGAACGATCATTTGACCGGTGATTTTTTCTTCAAATTCAGGGTCTAGCATCCCTTTCATCGCAGTTTCGATTTCTTCGATGGCTTTATAGATGATACGGTGAAGACGAATATCGACTTCTTCAGTATCAGCTTGCACTTTTGCCTGCGGTGTAGGACGAACGTTGAAACCGATGATAATAGCGTTGCTGGCTGCTGCTAAGGTTACATCACTTTCATTGATTGCTCCGACAGCTGAATGGACGATTTTTACACGGACACCTTCCACATCAATCTTCTTCAATGATGCAGCCAGTGCTTCTGCTGAACCTTGAACGTCGGCTTTGATAATGACGTTAACTTCTTTCAATTCGCCTTCTTTCAGGCTTTCAAACAAGTTGTCCAAGGTTACACGGCTGCTTGCAGCACGGTTTTCCAATAATGCACGTTTTGCGCGTTCTTCACCCGCTGCACGTGCTGTCTTTTCGTCTTCGAAGACTACGAAACGGTCACCTGCTTGAGGTACATCATTCAAGCCAGTGATTTCTACTGGCGTTGCAGGTCCTGCTTCTTTATCCCGACGGCCAAGATCGTTTGTCATTACACGGACACGTCCGTAAGTATTGCCTACAACGATTGGGTCACCAACATGAAGTGTTCCTTCTTGGACAAGTAAGGTTGACACAGGACCTTTACCTTTATCAAGACGTGCTTCGATCACTGTTCCGATTGCGCGTTGTGTTGGATCTGCTTTTAAATCTTCTACTTCTGCGACTAACAAGATCATTTCCAGCAATTCTTCAATGTTTTGGCCGAATTTCGCTGAGATCTCAACAAAGATCGTTTCTCCACCCCATGCTTCAGGAATTAACTCATACTCACTTAATTCTTGCATAACATGTTGAGGGTTTGCACCTGGTTTATCAATTTTATTTACAGCGACGATGATTGGAACGCCTGCAGCTTTGGCATGGTTGATTGCTTCAACTGTTTGTGGCATGACGCCATCATCTGCAGCAACAACTAAAATCGTGATATCTGTGATACTTGCTCCACGTGCACGCATACTTGTAAAGGCAGCATGTCCTGGTGTATCCAAGAAAGTGATTGGTTTACCATCAATATCGATCTGGTAGGCACCGATATGCTGCGTGATTCCGCCTGCTTCTCCGCTTGTTACACGTGAATGGCGTAATGTATCCAATAAAGTTGTTTTCCCATGGTCTACGTGTCCCATAATCGTTACTACTGGCGGACGTGAGACTAATTTATCTGGATCGACTTCTTCTGCCTCGAAGAATTTATCGATATCAGCAATGTCAACTTGGACTTTTTCTTGTGGTTCCATGCCATAGTCCGTCGCTAACAGTTCAATCGTATCTTTATCCAGTGCTTGGTTTTGATTGACCATGACACCAAGCATAAATAATTTTTTAATGATTTCTGCTGGCTCACGATGAATTTTTTTCGCAATATCTGCTACGTTCATACCTTCAGTATACTCTAATACATCTGGCAATTCACGGAATTTGCGTGGTGGTACAGCTGGTTTAGTTGATTGTTGCTGTTTGCCTTTTTTACCTTTTTTATTATAACGATTACGGTTATTATTATTAAATTTGCCGCGATTGTTATTGTTTGGTTTGTTGTTATTGTTAGTACGGTTTTGATTGCCGCCTTGGCTCGTTCCTTGACGATTTTGGCTGCTGGTATTTCCCGTATTATTTTGGTTTGTTGTTGGTTTTTTTCCTTGATTCACTTGACCGCTCCCTTGACCGCGATCTTGATAACTGCGGTTATTTTTATTTTTTTGTTGATTGTTCGTTGTTTCTTTTTTACGTTGATCGTTCGGCTGTTGATTGGCTGGTTTTCTGCTTGCTTGTTGTGCAGCTTGTTGTTTCGTGCTTGGGTTTTTGAACGCTTGTTGCAATTTCTTCTCATCACTGCTAGTAATCGCACCCATATGGTTTTTCACATCGATGCCAAGTTGTTGTGCTTTTTCCACGACGTCTTTACTAGATTTTTTGAGTTCTTTTGCTAATTCATAGATTCTTTTGTTGCCCATGCAATCACCTTCCTAACCTTCAATTAGCTCCTTGGTCTTCTTCGCAAATCCGGCATCCATTATTCCGAATACCTTGCGAGGTTTTCCGATCATCTGCGTGATTTCTGCTTCAGAAAATAGCTCAAAGCAAGGAACTTCATAATATGAACTCTTATCTTTTATCTTTTTTCTTGTATTCTCGCTTGCATCGGTTGCCACAAACACCAATTTTGCTTTTTGTTTGCGGATTTCAGCAATGGTCAGTTCTTCACCCGTGATTAGTTTTCCCGCGCGCATCGCTAGACCGATGAGATTCATGGCTTTTTGCCGATTAACTGTATTCATTTTCCAAATAACTCTTTACGTGCTTTTTGGTGAGTGACATAGTCAAGAAGTTCTTGATAAAACTCATCTGTTAATGTTGTTTCGAGTACTCGATCGAGAATTTTTTTATCCCAAGCTTGTTGTACTTCTTCCGGCTCAAGTGAGACATACGCTCCTCGTCCAGGCATTTTTCCAGTTGGATCGATCGATACTTCCCCTTCTTTTGAACGGGTGATTCGGACCATCTCTTTTTTAGGTTTCATTTCACCTGAAACCACGGATTTGCGTAAAGGAATTTTCCTTTGTTTCATCTCTTTGCCTCCTTACTAAAGTTAAGCTTCTGGTTTTTCTTCGACCGTTTCATTGTTGAATGCAATTGTTTCATATTCATCGTCTGTTAAATCTGACTGAACGATTGCTTCATCATGCAGTTCTTCTGTTTCTTTTTGTTGTTCTTGATTTTCATAAAATTCCGTCATGTCAGATTCTGATTTGATATCGATTTTATGGTTAGTCAATTTAGCAGCTAAACGTGCATTTTGTCCGCGTTTACCGATTGCTAGCGATAATTGGTAGTCTGGAACGACAACTGTGCAGGCCTTTGGATTTGTCTCATCGAAGATCACATCCATGACTTGTGCAGGATTCAATGCATTTGCAATGAATACAGCTGGATCTTCATTCCATTCGACGATATCCATGTTTTCGCCTTTTAATTCATTGACGATTGCTTGAACTCGTTGTCCCTTTGGCCCGACACATGTACCGACTGCATCGATATTTGGATCATTTGAGCGAACTGCCACTTTTGAACGATCGCCAGCTTCACGGGCGATGCTGACAATTTCAACGATTCCATCATAGACTTCTGGTACTTCTTGTTCAAATAAGCGACGCAATAGGTCTGGATGGCTGCGGCTAACAAATACTTGCGGACCTTTAGACGTATTTTCTACTCGGGAAACATAAACTTTGATTCGATCATGTGGTTGATAAAATTCATTTGGCATTTGATCTTGTTTAGAAAGAACTGCCTCAATTTTACCAAGATTGACATAAATATAACGTTTATCCTGGCGTTCGACGATTCCTTGCATGATGTCTTTTTCATAAGCACTGAATTCGTTATAAATAATCGTTCTTTCTGCTTCACGTACACGCTGTAAAATAACTTGTTTAGCCGTTTGCGCAGCGATCCGCCCAAAATCTTTTGGTGTTACTTCAAAACGGATCGTATCACCGATCTCATATGCTGGATTGATTAAAAGTGCATCTTTCAATGAGACTTCCAACTGTGAATCCATCACTTCTTCCGTTACTTCTTTTACCGCATAGACATGGATCTTTCCTTTTTTCTGATCAAATTCCACTTCGACGTTTTGTGCTTGGCCATAGTGACGTTTGTATGCAGAAACCAATGCTGCTTCTAAAGCATCGATCACGATTTCTTTTGAGATCCCTTTTTCAGCTTCTAAAGCGTCTAACGCATTTAACATTTCTTTACTCATTTTTTTCTGATTCCTCTCCGTGATTAAAATTGGATAGCTAAGCGAGCTTTTGCAATATTTTTTCGGTCAAAAGTCAATTCTTTTTCTCGTGTTTTTATGCGTATTTTCAATGTAAGCTGTTCAGCATCAAATGATTGAAGAAATCCTTCATATTGTTTTTCGCCATCTACTGGTTGGTATAAGGAGACATGGACATAATCACCAAGTGCCTTTTCATAGTCGCTTTCTTTTTTCAATGGCCGCTCTGCTCCCGGGGAGGATACCTCCAGGAAATAAGCTTGAGGAATCGGATCTGGATCTGCTGCATCAAGTTTTTCACTCAGTTTCTCACTGACAAAGGCGCATTCTTCGATATCGATACCGCCTTCTTTGTCAATAAATACTCGTAAGAACCAGCTTTTTCCTTCTTTTACAAATTCGACTTCGACAAGTTCAAAATTTTGTTCATCTAAAATCGGTGTCACCATTTCTGTGACTGTTTCAACGACGCTACTCAAAAGTTTCGCCTCCTTAAAAATTAAGTGCGTAATTCCATTAAAAAGAGTGAGCGAAAAATCCGCTCACTCAGAGTTAGTATCATTACCTATAAGAACTATACCATACTCTGCTTAAAATTACAAGCAGACAGGAAAACAGATGCTTATAGCATATCGAATAACGATAATTGATTTTCATCTGGTAGATCTTTCAATACGCCATTGTCGTTCATATATTCGATCAATGTTTTTGAAACTTTACCGCGGGTGGCAAGATCTTCTTTGGATAAAAATGGACCGTCTTTTCTTGCTTCAACGATTTGTTTTGCCACGTTGGTTCCCAAACTTGGGACAGCTCTAAATGGTGCGATCAACGTATCACCTTCAATAACAAAGTTAACGGCATCCGATTTATACAAATCAATCATTCCAAATTTGAATCCTCGTTCCAGCATTTCATTGGCTAACTCCAGCACTGTCAGTTGATTCTTTTCTTTTACGGAAGCATCTAATCCTTTGTCCGTGATTTCTTTCATTGCTTGTTTCACAGCATCTTTTCCTTTGCACATGGAGACTAGATCAAAGTCGTCTGCACGTACAGAAAAGTATGCACAGTAATACAAAATAGGGAAATAAACCTTGAAATAAGCGACACGAAGAGCCATCAATACGTAAGCTGCAGCATGGGCTTTCGGAAACATATATTTGATTTTTGAACAAGAATCGATATACCAGTCGGGCACATTATTTTCTTTCATCGCCGATAGATAGGTTTCTCGCAATTCATCAGGGATCTTGTTCCATTGTCCTTTACGAACAGTTTCCATGATCTTAAATGCCATCCCGCTGTCCAATCCAGCATGAATCAAATAAACCATGATATCATCACGACAGCCGATTACTTCCGCCAATGTCGCATCCCCACGTCGAATCAATTCTTCGGCATTTCCTAACCATACATCTGTACCATGAGATAGTCCGGATATTTGAAGTAGTTCTGCAAAAGTTGTAGGATGTGTTTCTTCTAGCATTCCTCGAACAAAACGAGTGCCGAATTCTGGAATACCTAATGTTCCTGTTTTAGAATAAATCTGTTCCTGGGTTACCCCTAGTACTTCAGGGCCAGCAAATATCCGCATCACTTCCGGGTCATCTGTGGGAATCGTTTGTGGATCAATCCCTGATAAATCTTGAAGCATCCGTATAACAGTTGGGTCATCGTGTCCTAGAATATCCAATTTCAATACATTATCGTGAATTGAGTGGAAATCAAAATGGGTCGTTTTCCATTCCGAATTTTGATCGTCTGCTGGATATTGGATCGGCGTAAAATCGTAGACATCCATATAATCTGGAATAACGATGATCCCCCCAGGATGCTGACCAGTTGTCCGTTTGACTCCTGTTGCACCCTTTGCCAATCTGTCGACTTCTGCACTTCGAAACTGCAGATTATTGTCCCTTTCATAACCTTTTACATACCCATATGCTGTTTTATCGGCGACTGTACCAATCGTTCCGGCACGGTAAACATAGTCTTCACCAAACAATACTTTCGTATAGTTATGTGCTTCTGCTTGATAATCACCTGAGAAGTTCAAATCAATATCGGGCACTTTGTCTCCATGGAATCCTAAAAATGTCTCAAATGGGATATCATGACCATCTTTATTTAAGCGTGCACCACATTTTGGACATTGTTTTTCTGGCATATCAAATCCAGAACCGTATGTGCCATCTTCAAAGAACTCGGAATATTGGCACTCTGGACAGTAATAATGGGGAGCTAAAGGATTCACTTCAGTGATCCCAGTCATCGTTGCAACAAAGCTAGAGCCAACAGAGCCACGTGAACCTACTAGATAGCCATCTTCATTACTTTTATGCACAAGTTTTTGGGCGATCAGATAAATAACCGAGAAGCCATTACCATTAATAGAATTCAACTCTTTTTCTAATCGTTTTTGGATAATTTCAGGTAACGGATCTCCGTACATTTGTTTTGCTTTTGTGTAACTCAATTCTGATATCTCATCTTCTGAACCTGGAATCTTCGGTGTATAAAGCTCATCTTTGACTGGAATCACTTCTTCGCAGATATCTGCGATTTTATTCGTATTATCCACTACGATCTCTTTTGCTGTTTCTTCCCCCAAAAAGTGAAAAGCGGTGAGCATCTCATCGGTTGTTCGGAAATGGACATCTGGCAAACTATGACGATTCAACGGATTCGCTCCGCCCATAGAATTGATCAAAATTTTTCGGTAAATGGCATCTTCTTCGTTGAGATAATGAACGTTGCCTGTTGCAACAACGATTTTATCCAAACTTTTTCCGATTTCTACTAAGTTTTGGATAATTTCTTCCAAATCATGTTCATTTTTTACCAATTCTTGCTCGATCAAAGGTGCATAGACTGCTTTTGGCATAACTTCAATATAATCGTAGAATTTTGCTCGGTTTCTTGCCTCTTCTACCCCTTTTTGCATCATGGCTTCGAAGATTTCTCCCTTATCACAAGCTGAGCCGATCAATAGATTTTCCCGCATCTTTTTCAATTGGGAGCGTGGTATTCGCGGGACACGTTCGAAGTATTCGACATTCGACATTGAAATCAGTTTGAACAAATCTTTCAGTCCTGCCTGATTCTTTGCTAAAATCGTTACATGGAAAGGTCGGGCTCGTTTGTAAGAATCTCCTTCTCCGATATGCTCATTTAGCTGATCATGATAAAGCATGTGATGACTGTCCATTGCCTCTTTCACAAAGATCCAAGCTAAGTGACCTGTTGCTTCAGCATCATAGATTGCTCGGTGATGCTGTTCCAAGCTGACACCAAATTTTTTGGATAACACACCTAATCCGAAACGTTTGAATTGCGGATATAGATATCTGGCTAATTCTAAGGTATCAATAACTGGATTGGTTGCTTCAGGAATGCCATATCTTGCGTAGCTAGTATTCAAGAATCCCATATCAAAAGCCGCGTTGTGGGCTACCAGAATTGTACCTTTTGAAAATTCAAGGAACATCCGCAAGACTTCTTCTTCTGACTTCGATCCTCGAACCATTTCATCCGTAATACCTGTCAAATCCACCGTTGTTCGGGATAAAGGATGTCCTGGATCGATAAATTCATCAAAGCTTTCGATCACATTTCCTTTGTACATTTTGACTGCAGCGAGCTCGATGATGGTATCGTATACCGCAGACAATCCTGTCGTTTCCACGTCAAATACGACATATGTGGCTTCGTTCAATGCTTCATGCGCATCATTATAAGCAATTGGGACACCATCATCTACGACATTTGCTTCCACACCGTATAAGATTTTCACGCCTGCTTTTTTCCCGGCACTATGAGCTTCTGGAAAGGCTTGCGCACCACCATGGTCTGTAATGGCGATAGCTCGGTGTCCCCATTTCCCTGCCTGTGCCACAAGATCAGAGATGCTGTTTGTTGCATCCATCGTACTCATATTGCTATGAACATGAAGCTCTACTCGTTTTTCCCCTTCAGGAGCATAATCTTTGCGAGGTGTATGTTTGACTTCTATGATATCTTGCGCATTCATGACCAAATCACGGACAAACGTATCTTCTTGGATACTTCCACGTACCTTTAGCCAACTGCCGACACTGATCGCATCAAATATCTGTTCATCTTTTTCGCCATTTGAGAATTTTTTGACGATAAATGATGAAGTATAATCTGTGATTTTCAAAGTCAAGATCTTGCGTTTTGAGCGTAGTTCTCTGACTTCTTTATCGAACACATACCCTTCAAGAGTGACTCGCCGTTCTTCTTCGACGATATTGATCATTGGTGTTGTGGGCTCATCTGCTGGAATATTTCGTCCTAGCTGGATGGGTCCTTCAAGAGCTGGTGACTGTTCTTTTCTTTCTTTTTTCTTTTGCTCATGAACAACTAGACTTTCAGCTGCTTGCTTCATAAAGGCTTCTGCCTGTTCTTGTTTACGTTCTTCAAAAAGTTTCAATACACGTTCCGCTTGCTGCTCATCCACTTCTGGTTCGATACGAAATTTCGGGAATCCGTAACTGACGAACAACTCTTCTACTAACGGTAAGTATTGCTGTTTCAAATATGAAATAGCCCCTGTACTGTCGATTGGCAAGATGACTTTACGATCTTTTATCACAGGTACTTGCGTTTTCAATACTTGCTGTGCTAGTGGTGTATCGCATTGCTGATTTTCCAAAGCTTGGGCCCAGTAATCTTGCAAGAGCTGTTCATCGAATGTCTGGTCATCTGCTAAGATGTTCAATTTGACTTGTGCAATCTCTTTAAAAGCGACAGTCAGATGCTGAGCCAATGACCGATACAGCATAATAGGCAAAATTTTAGAAAAATGCAGCGTAAATTCCCATAAACGCGATTTACGATGGACCACTACACTATCCATTTCACCAGCAGTAAGCAGTGGATGATTTTTTTCTGCTTCCTCTAGTTGGATTTGTTCCAACAGTTTTTCAAATAAATCTCGTTTTTCTGACAAAGATATACGCCCTTTCTGATGAGAAACTATGCAATTGATTACATCGTATCCTCTTCTTTTTCAGTACCTTTTAGTATACTCGTTTTTTCTGAGTTTTACATTAAAAAATTGGAACTGTGATTCACATCACAGTTCCAATTTTAAAAGCGAAACATCAGGTTGTCAAAAACAGCTGATTCAGCTATTTTACTTTTCTGTGTTTTAACGCTTATTATTCGCCTTGGTTCAAGAGGATTGGTAAAGTATTCGCCAATTCTTCTTTACGTACTTCAACCATTTCGCCAGTTTTCTTGATTTTCACTTCTACGATTCCATCCACTGCTTTTTTACCGACAGTAATTCTGATTGGACAGCCAATCAAATCAGAATCCGCGAATTTCACTCCTGCGCGTTCATTTCTATCATCAACCAGTACTTCATAGCCAGCTTTTGTCATCGCTTCTTCTAGTTCATTCGTCAAGTTTGTTTGGTATTCGTCTTTTAGATTCATTTGGACGATATGCAGATCAAATGGCGCAATTCCTTTTGGCCAATTGATTCCTTGTTCATCTGAATGTTGTTCTACGATTGCTGATAATAAACGGCTCACACCGATACCATAACAGCCCATAATCACAAATTTTTCCCGTCCGTTTTCGTCTAGAACGGTTGCTCCCATAGATTCACTGTAACGAGTGCCAATTTTGAAGATATGTCCGATTTCGATTCCTCGTGTAAAGGCAAGAACACCGTTGTTGTCTGGTGAAGGATCGCCTTCTTGTACAAAACGAAGATCTTCATAAGAAAGCACAGTGAAATCGCGTTCTGGATTCACATTTTTATAGTGGAATCCTGTTTCGTTCGCTCCAGTAATGGCATTCGCTAAATCTTGGACATAACGGTCTGCATATACTTTTACGTCATCTGAAACACCGATTGGTCCGACAGAACCAAACTCAGCACCTAGATATTTTTGTGCTTCTTCTTCCGTCGCTTCTTCTAAAAAGTCAGCAGATAGATAGTTTTTCAGTTTTACGTCATTGACTTCATGGTCTCCGCGTACCAAAACAAGGACAGGTTGTTCATCCGCAATGAACAATACAGACTTGATAATTTTTTGAGGTTCAACAGAAAAGAAATCTGCTACTTCATCAATTGATTTTACGTTAGGTGTAGCTACTTTCTCTAATTCAAGCTGTGTTTCATGCGATTTTTTTGATACATAGTAGCTTGTAGCCATCTCCAAGTTTGCAGCATAATCACTTTCAGTCGAATAACAGATCGTATCCTCCCCAATCTCTGAGATCGCCATGAATTCCTTTGAGTCTTTTCCGCCCATTGCACCACCGTCTCCGATGATCGAACGAAATTCCAAACCGCAACGCTTGAAGACTTCGGTATAGGCTTTTTCATAATCTTTATATGTTTCGTCTAAACTTTCTTCTGTTGCATGGAAAGAATACGCATCTTTCATGATAAACTCACGTCCGCGAAGCAAACCAAAGCGAGGACGTTTTTCGTCACGATACTTAGGTTGGATTTGATAAAGATTCAAAGGTAATTTCTTATACGAATTGATTTCATTACGCATCAAATCAGTGAAAGTTTCTTCGTGAGTTGGTCCAAGAATCATTTTTCGATCATTACGGTCCTTGAAACGATACAAGTTTGGGCCATATGTTTCATAACGTCCTGACTCTTCCCAAAGTTCTGCTGGTAAGATGGCAGGCATCAGCATCTCTACCGCACCGATTTTTTCAAATTCTTCCCGCATGATACGTTTCAGCTTTTCTAACACACGATTTGCTAATGGCAGATAAGAATAGATACCCGCTGATACTTGACGGATATATCCAGCTCTTAGCAAGATTTGATGACTTAATACTTCTGCATCATTTGGAACTTCACGTAATGTTGGAATCAACATTTTTGATTGTCTCATTCTATATACTCCTTTATTTCCTCAAAATAGTTATCGTTTGTTATTATACCCTATTTGTCAACTTTTTCTAGAAAAAGAATCGTTGAATATCGTTCCATGTAACTAGCACCATCAACAACATTAAAAATCCAAAGCCAGCTAATGTCAATATTCCTTCTTTTTCTTGACTTAATGGTTTTCCACGAATCCCTTCAAAAATATTCAACACTAATTTCCCACCATCTAAGGCAGGGATTGGAAGCAGATTGACGATTCCCAGGTTCATTGAAAGAAGCGCCATCAAACCAATAACAGTTGTTACACCTTGGTTTGCTGCTTCTGAAGACAATTGGTACATCATAACAGGTCCGCCTAATTTATCTAAACTAAAACCTGTAAACAGTGATCCTAAGGCTTTGAAAATTTCCAATGAACCGCTAAAAGCTTGACGTGTTCCGCCGATGATCTTATCCATAAAACCTGTATTCATTGGGGCTTGTATGCCAAGTTGGCCAACTTTTTCGCCATTTGACTCTACAGATTTCGGTGTCACGTCGACAGATTGCATCTTACCTTCTCGTTCGATCTCAAAATCTAATGTTTTACCTGGATTTTTCGTGATGACTGTTGTCAAATCGTTCCAAGAGTGGATTTCTTTACCGTCCACACTAACTACCTTATCATTTTCTTTTAAGCCTGCTTCTGCCGCAGCACCATTAGGGATAATCTCTCCTACACGATTAGTATTTGTCACTTGAACACCGCCTTGCATGAATGCAAGAATAATGAATAACACGATTGCCAAGATAAAGTTATTCATCGGACCGGCAAAATTGGTCAGCATACGCTGCCACAGTTTAGCCGATTGGAACTGTACATCTTTTGGTGCAATTCTGATTTCTGTTCCGTCGGTTTCAATAATCGTCGCATCGTGATCGACAGGATAGGTCACTACTTCTGTTTCATCCCCATTCACATAACCAGTGATAGTTAGCTCATCTTCTAAATCATAACGGCTCAATTCCATCGGGATAGCATTTGTCAATTGGATTTTCTTACTTAAATTTATCTTCTCTACGATGCCGTCAGAATTTAGTAAAAGAGAAAGAGGCATACCTGGTGCCATTTCTGTTTCATCATCCCCATTGCCTGCCATTCGAACATAACCGCCAATAGGTAATAGGCGAAGCGTATATGTTGTCCCGTCTTTTGCTTGATGCCCATAAATTTTCGGACCCATACCGATAGCAAATTCGCGAACGAGGATTCCTGATCGTTTCGCAAAGAAGAAATGACCAAACTCATGAACAATCACTAATATACCAAAAACAATGATAAATGTTAGTATCGTTTTCATAGCTTTTTTCTCCTTTACTTGTTTTTTGTGTGTTTTTTTAAACAACGTTAAAACACTATAATTTTACCATAGTATACCTAAGACACCAATAGTATCAATAAAATGAGAAACAAAAACCTGCGTCTTTTATGAAAATCACAAAGAAACGCAGGTATACTTACTAAATAATGCCAAATAAATGCATGATAGGGAATACAAACAGCAAGCTATCGAAACGGTCTAAAATTCCTCCGTGGCCCGGTAAGATATTTCCTGAGTCTTTCACATCATAATGGCGTTTGATTGCTGATTCGACCAAATCGCCAAATTGTCCGACTGCCGAAAAAATAATCGTCATCAGAAGCATGACAAACATACCATGATTGAATAGTTCTTTTGCTGGATACAACAATAAATAAAGAAATGCGACTACAACAGCACTTCCGATCCCACCTAGCGCACCTTCAATCGTTTTGTTCGGTGAAATATCCGGACTTAACTTGTGTTGTCCATAACGACGGCCAACCATATAAGCACCAATATCAGTTGCCCAAACAATAAACAGACCAAAAATCAAAACAGCTAAACTTTCTGTTCGTGCATTGACGAAATTCTGGAAGCCTATTCCTACATACAAACTGACAAGTACTGGGAAACCTGCTTCATCAATCGTATACGTATTTTTAGAAATAACTGACGTCCCTAAAAGGATCATAACGATAAGATAAAATAGCATAAATGTACTGACGTTCTCTGGAAGAAAGAAGAACCATCTTTCTTTTGGCAAGACAAGGAGCACTGCACCAATAGCGGATAAAACTCCTTCAAAACTTAGGAGAGTCAATCCTTTCATCCGGAAAAGCTCATAAACTCCTACCACAGCTAAGACTGCTGCGGTAAGCTCAACCGCTATGCCCCCAATCCATATAATCGGAATAAACAAGACAAGCGCCACGGCTGCTGTGATTACGCGTTGTTTCATGACTGATCCCCTTTCTCATTTTCTGTTTTTTTTACACCGCCGAATCGACGATCTCGATTTTGATAAGAGGCAATTGCTTCTTCAAGATGCGCACCGTCAAAATCAGGCCAAAGTGCTTTTGTAAAATACAATTCACTATATGCAATCTGCCATAACAGAAAATTACTGATCCGTTCTTCTCCGCTTGTACGGATCATCAACTCAGGATCTTGTAATTCTTTGGGCAAGAAACCTGTCATTAGATGGTTGGCAATCAATTCATCATCGATTTCTTCTGCCTGTATTTCTCCCTTTGCTACTTCTTCAGCAATTTTTTGGACTGCAGTCACGATTTCTGCTCTGCTTCCGTAATTCAAAGCAAAGTTTAACACCATTCCGGTATTGTCTTTTGTTTGCTCAATTGCACGTTTTACAGCGTCTTGCGTATGTTCTGGTAACACGTTCTCATACCCCATGACATGGACTTTGACGTTTTCTTTGATCAATTCTGGTATGAACGTATCAAAAAAGTCGACAGGTAGTTGCATGAGAAAACTTACTTCATCTTTTGGTCGCTTCCAGTTTTCAGTCGAAAAAGCATAAAGCGTCAATACTTTCACTCCAAGCCTTGATGCTTTCTTTGTAACTTTCTTTACTGTTTCCATACCTTCTTTATGACCAGCGACTCTTGGCAAACGCCGGTTTTGCGCCCAACGACCATTGCCGTCCATGATGATGGCAACGTGTTGAGGAATTGGTCCATCGGCATTAAATTGAAATTCGCTTTTTTCTTGAATATATTTGTTTTTTTGCGGAAAAAAACGTAACATTCTTTTTCCTCCTATACTTAAAAGATTCCCACTATCTTAAGTATTATAGCAATATCTAAACGTTTTTCCTATGAAATCATTGTTTTTTTATTTAAAAACTGAATAATTTTTTCTTTTTTTAATCTTTAAATAAAAAAAACATAAATAAAAACAGAGGAAGCGGAATGATCCGCCCCTCTGTTTTTATGGTTTTATTAAACTTCCAATAATTCTTTTTCTTTATCAGCAGCGATCTTATCTACTTCTTTAATGCTGTTATCTGTCAATGTTTGTACGTCTTTTTCTAGTCCGCGCAAATCATCTTCGGTAATGTCACCATTTTTTTGTTGTTTTTTATATTCGTCGATCGCATCACGACGGATGTTACGAATCGCGATTTTTGCATTTTCTGCTTCTTTTTTCACATCTTTAGCTAATTCTTTTCTGCGTTCTTCTGTCAGTTGCGGGATAACCAAACGAATAACATTTCCATCATTGGTAGGACTGATTCCGATATCACTTGCCATAATAGCTTTTTCAACATCTTGAAGAATGCTCTTGTCAAAAGGCGTGATCATTAAAACACGTGCTTCTGGGATTTGGATTGACGCCATTTGGTTCAATGGAGTTGGTGCACCGTAATAATTCACAGTGATTCGATCCAAAAGGCTAGCATTCGCGCGGCCTGCGCGGATTTGCCCAAGTTCACGTTGAAGATTTTGTGCTGCTTTTTTCATTTTTTCTTTTGCTTCTGTCATAATTGCATCTGCCATTTTTATTTCCCCCTTACAGTCGTTCCGATATTTTCGCCTAAGATTGCCCGGCGAATATTTCCGTGTTCATTTAAATTGAAGACAAGCAATGGAATGTCATTATCCATGCTTAGTGAACTTGCAGTTGAATCCATGACTTGTAATCCTTTAGCAATCACTTCCAGATGAGTCAGTTCTTCAAATTTCACTGCATTTGCATCTACTTTCGGATCAGCAGAATAAACACCGTCTACATTGTTTTTAGCCATCAGGATAACATCTGCGCCGATTTCTGCTGCGCGTAATGCTGCCGTTGTATCTGTCGAGAAGTACGGGTTGCCGGTACCGCCCGCAAAAATAACAATCCGTCCTTTTTCTAAATGACGTTCTGCTTTACGGCGAATGTATGGCTCTGCGATTTGACGCATTTCAATCGAAGTTTGCACGCGTGTCGGTACACCCACGTTTTCCAACGTATCCTGTAAAGCTAAGGCATTCATAACTGTAGCTAACATACCCATGTAATCAGCTTGAGCACGTTCCATGCCCATTTGTGCTCCGATTTGTCCGCGCCAGATATTTCCGCCGCCCACAACGATTGCCATTTCAACGCCCAGTTCGTGAACTTCTTTGATTTCTTGGATGATTTCTTTGATTACTGGTGGTTTGATTCCAAATCCTGCATCCCCAGCTAAAGCTTCTCCACTCAATTTTAAGACTACACGCTGATATTTCGGTGTGACCATGTTCATTCCTCCAATATTTTCTATTGCCATTTTACCATACTTAGATGATTTCGACACGCTAAGCCTGTTTTTTCTTGTTTTGCTTAAAAAAAGGGAGCGCACAAAGCGTGCGTTCCCGTCTGTCATTCAACAGAATTATTTTTTCACTTGGCTCATAACTTCTTCTACAAAGTTATCTTCGCGTTTTTCGATACCTTCGCCAACTTCGAAACGTACGAATGTTTTGACAGTTGCGCCTTTTGAAGCAACGTATTTTTCAACAGTCATATCAGGATCTTTAACGAATGGTTGGTCCACCAAAGCGATTTCTGCTTTGAATTTCTTCAAGCGTCCTTCTACCATTTTTTCAACGATATTCGCTGGTTTGCCTTCATTCAATGCTTGTTCTGTAAGAACAGTTTTTTCATGTTCTAATTCAGCTTCTGGAATTTGTGATTCGTTTACATAGCGAGGATTGATAGCTGCTACGTGCATAGCTACGTCTCTTGCAACTGTTTCATCTGTTGTTCCGTCTAGAACAGCCAATACAGCAATACGTCCGCCCATATGCAAGTATCCGCCAAATGCAGCATTGTCGTCTTTTTCTACAACTTCAAAGCGACGGAAGCTGATTTTTTCTCCGATAACTTGAGTTGCTT
Organism: Enterococcus sp. FR204; assembly: GCF_031143325.1. NCBI lineage: Bacteria > Bacillati > Bacillota > Bacilli > Lactobacillales > Enterococcaceae > Enterococcus > Enterococcus sp. FR204. The sequence continues at coordinate 22,086 of NZ_JAKZIW010000019.1, forward strand.
CGATCAAGTCAGATTCAATCGTTCCTTTATCTGTTTTGATTTTCATTGCAGCTTCCATGTCTGCTGGTTTATTTTCAGCAACAAGTTCTGCGATTTCTTTTACTAAGTCTTGGAACATTTCATTTTTAGATACAAAGTCTGTTTCTGAGTTTACTTCAACGATTGCTGCAGTGTTACCTTTCACAGCAACTGAAGCTAATCCTTCAGCGGCAATGCGGTCATTTTTCTTTGCAGCCTTTGCCATTCCTTTTTCACGTAAAAGATCAACTGCTTTTTCCATATCGCCTTCTACTTCAACTAATGCTTTTTTCGCATCCATCATTCCTACGCCAGTCATTTCGCGTAGTTCTTTTACCATTTTAGCTGTAACGTCTGCCATGTTTAACTCCTCCTGTGTGTGTTCTTTTTAAAAAAAGCTGCTTCAAAGGAGAGTGAGGCTTGTCGCCCAGCCTTTGAAACAGCTCCATCATTCAAAATTATTCTGCTGAAGAATTGTCGCCTTCAACAACATCTACGATTTCTTCGATTGATGTTGCTGTGTTTTCTTCTGTGAAATCTTCTTCAACTACTTGATCTTCACCTTGGTTTCCTTCGATGAAAGCATCAGCCATTTTTGAAGTAATCAATTTAACGGCACGAATTGCGTCGTCGTTTGAAGGGATTACTACGTCGATTTCATCTGGATCGCAGTTTGTATCAACCATAGCTACGATTGGGATATTTAATTTGTGTGCTTCTTGAACAGCAATACGTTCTTTACGTGGGTCAACGATGTACATTACATCTGGGATTCTTGGCATATCAGCGATACCGCCTAAGAATTTTTCAAGACGTTCGCGTTCTTTGTTCAAACCAGCAACTTCTTTTTTAGGTAGAACTTCAAAAGTTCCATCTTCTTCCATTGCATTGATTTGTTTCAAACGGCTGATACGTTTTTGGATAGTATCCCAGTTTGTCAATGTTCCGCCTAACCAACGATGGTTAACGAAGTATTGTCCTGCACGAGTTGCTTCTTCTTTGATTGCTTCTTGTGCTTGTTTTTTTGTACCTACGAATAATGCTACGCCGCCTTCTTCAGCAACGCTCTTCATGTAATCATAAGCTGCATCTACTAATTTAACTGTTTTTTGTAAGTCAATGATGTAGATTCCGTTTCTTTCTGTGAAGATATATTTCTTCATTTTTGGGTTCCAGCGACGAGTTTGGTGACCAAAGTGTACGCCGGCTTCTAGTAATTGTTTCATAGAAATTACTGCCATGTTTGTTTCCTCCGATTTGGTTTTATTTTCCCTCTTCTTATCTTCTACCTTGCCGGCAAACTTTTTCAAGCACCTACCGACAATCCAATAAGAATGTGGATTTGCTGATGCATAAAGCACCCTCAGCTATTATACAGACAAAAGATCCGTATCGCAAGAGCAAATGTACTTTTCTGCTCAACATTCAATAGTTTACCTGAAAGACAAAAAGAATTCAAGAAAAACAGTAGATTTCTCTTTGTTTCTTTATTCTCTTTTTTCCATAAAATAATTTTAGATATAAAAGACGAATATTATTGGGCAATCCTTCTTTTTTTTGTTATGATACATGTGAAATCTTTCGTAAAGGAGAAAGAAAATGCGCAAAGCTCAAAGACATTTGCTGATTAAACAAGTCATTGAAGAATTCCCGATCCGTACGCAAGAAGAACTATTAAACAAACTTGGGCATTATGGCGTTACCGCAACGCAAGCAACGATTTCTCGAGATATACGTGATCTGAAAATCGTGAAAGCACCTGATGAAAACGGTATTTCCCGCTTTGTGTTGTTTCGCGAAAAAGGTACTCCTGATACTAAGACTGAAGAAGAGGATCGGCTGATTCAAATGATTGAGGACATTGTGTTGAAAGTCGAACGAGTCCACTTTTTGACAATCGTTAATACCTTGCCAGACAATGCTCATTTATTTGCATCTGTTTTAGATGAGATCAAGCCTCCTCCTATCGTCAGTACGATTGCTGGATTTGATACGATCATGATCATCTCAGAAAATGAGGAGGATGCAAAACGAGTAGAAGAATTTCTTCACCATCCGACTGAAGTATCACTTTTTTAATCAGAACACGTGTTCCTAATAAGGAATGCGTGTTTTTTTATTTTCAATATTTTCCTTGTTAAATAAACCTTTACACTCTTTACAAAAATACATCAGTTTTTATTTAAACTTTTCATAACTTTGATTAAATCACAATACTCATCATTTATATTGGATGTTAGCAAGAGCAGAGTCTTGCTCTTTGTGTATGTCAATAAAAAAGAAATGAAAGGAAATCGCATGTATAAATTATTAACGCCTGGACCATTAACGACTTCTGAAACAGTGAAAAAAGCGATGCTGACCGATCATTGTACCTGGGATCAAGAATACAAAGAGATGACACAATGGATAAGAAAAAAATTGCTGGAGCTTGCTCAAGTACCGGAAGAACTATACACAACGGTCTTGATGCAAGGCAGCGGCTCCTTTGGGGTAGAATCTGTTTTAAGTTCTGTGATCAGACCAGAAGATACTTTACTGATTTGTTCAAATGGCGCATACGGTCAACGAATGATTGCCATGTGCAAATGTCTGCAACTAAACTATGCAGTTTATGAAGTACCTGAACACCAAATCCCCCAAGCACATATGATTACACAGTTGATTGAAGAGAATCCGTCTATCTCCGCACTTGCAATGGTCCATAGCGAGACTACTTCCGGTATTTTAAATGATTTGGAAGAAATTGCTGCTGTCACACAGGAAAGAGATCTTTTGTTCATAGTAGATGCGATGTCTAGCTTTGGTGGGATACCGATTCATGTAGCGGAACTAGGGATCGATTTTTTGATTTCTAGCTCAAATAAATGTATTCAAGGTGTTCCAGGTTTTTCTTTTGTACTTGCTAATAAAGTGGAACTAGAAAAGCGAAAAAATGCGAGTCGAAGTTTGTCACTTGATCTGTATGACCAGTACCGCGTGATGGAAAACGAGAATGGCAAATGGCGTTTCACTTCCCCTACTCATACGGTTTTGGCTTTTCAACAGGCATTGAAGGAACTAGAGCTAGAAGGAGGGATCGAAACTCGATATTCACGTTATCTCGCCAATAATCATGTGCTACGACAAAAAATGACAGAGATGGGGTTCCAGCCTTTCATCCAAGAGTATCAGGGGCCATTCATACCTCTTTTCTTTACCCTAAAGACTGGCGATTTGATTTCAATCATTTCTATCAGCATTTAAAACAAAACGGATTTGTGATCTATCCTGGGAAAATCAGCGATCATGAATGTTTTCGTATCGGTAATATTGGCGAGATTTATCCAGAAGACATTTTAGAACTGACAGCAATTATCAAAGACTATAAGGAGAACATTAATGATTAAAACTGTAATTTTTGATTGGGCAGGAACAACTGTGGACTTTGGCTGTATGGCTCCTGTCCACGCTTTTAGAAATGCTTTTCTAGAAAAAGGGATCCAACTGACTGACAAAGAGATCCGCGAACCGATGGGAAAATTAAAATGGGATCATATCCAACAGCTTCTTTCCCTCCCTTCTGTCAAAGAACAATGGATAGCGATTCATGGACAACTACCTCAGGAAAAAGAGGTGGAGGAATTGTATCAGCAATTTGAACATTATCTGTTTAAAGATTTGGCCCAACATTCTACCTTGAAACCCGACACATTGGAAACGATCGAACAGTTGAGAAGCGCTGGGATCAATATTGGTTCCACGACTGGATTTACTGCTCCTATGATGGCAATCGTAGCAGAAACCGCAAAAAAAGAAGGGTATTCACCAGACTTCATGGCAACTTCTGAAGACGTCGAAGGATATGGGCGACCATTTCCTTATATGATTCATAAAAACATACAATATTTCAAAAACAAGTCGGTTGATGAAGTAATCAAAGTCGGAGATACGGTCTCAGATATCCAAGAAGGGAAAAATGCTGGGGTGTTTACAGTAGGTATGATTGAAGGTAGTTCGCTGATGGGACTTTCATATGATGCATACCAACAAATAGAGATGGAGGAAAAAGATCGCTTAAAACAGTCTGTTGCACTTAGATTCCAACAAGCTGGTGCTGATCTTTGCGTAAATAACTTGAAGGAGTTAACAGAGTACATTTTGTGCGCTGACAAGAATCCAGAATGACTTTTATACAAAATAAGAGCTGTGACAAAAATATTGTCACAGCCCTTATTGCGAATAAACGGTGTTCTCCTGCCAATTCCTCGGTCACAAGTCACAATATCCAACAAACATGAGAAGCTGTTTTTTGAAATTGTTCCTTGTGACTCGGAGCTGAACACTGATTTCACATTCTTTTTTTCTTACATCTTATCTGGGGCATGAAGTCCTAGCAAACGAAGATCTTCTTTCAATAATACAGTCACTGCATACACTAAAGCTAAGCGTGCTTCTTTTTGTTCATCGTCAGCTAAAATCTTCGTATGAGCATAGTATTTGTTGAATGCCTGTGCTAATTTGATTGCATGTTTCGCAATCACTGAAGGTTCATATTTTTCCCCAGCGGATAAGACTGTTTCAGGATATTTTTGAACCAATTTGACTACTTCCCAGCTGATATCGTCATTCAACGCATAGTCTGCTGTTTCTGAAGGGACGAATCCTGCTTTTTCCAACAGACTGACTGCACGAGCATGTGTATATTGCACATAAGGTCCAGTTTCTCCTTCAAAACGAACAACTTCTTCTAAGTTGAAGTCAAATGTATTGAGACGATCGTTTTTCAAATCATGGAAGATGACTGCCCCAACCCCTACTTGTTTAGCTACAACATCTTTGTTTTCTAAATCAGGGTTTTTCTCGCTGATCTGCTCTTTAGCAGATTGGATTGCTTCATTCAATACTTCTTCTAGTAAGACGATTTTTCCTTTACGAGTTGATAATTTTTTACCACCTTGTGTGATCAAACCAAATGGGATATGGTGCATGTCGTCAGACCAGTCAAAGCCCATTTCCTTCAAAACAGCTTTCAATTGTTTGAAATGATAACTTTGTTCATTCCCTACTACATATAGAGATTGTTTGAAGTCATAGGTACGTTTACGATACAATGCGGCAGCTAAGTCACGTGTGATGTATAGTGTCGCGCCATCTGATTTCTTGATTAATGCTGGATTCAAGTCGTAAGCAGAAAGGTCAACGATCTCCGCACCTTTATCTTCGTTCAGCAAATGTTTTTCTTCTAAAAGTTCGACGATTTCATCCATTTTGTCATTATAAAAAGCTTCACCGTTCAATGAATCAAACTGTACTTCCAGTAGATCATAGATTTTGTTGAATTCTTTCATCGATTCATCACGGAACCATTGCCACAATTGGATAGCTTCTTCATCGCCTTCTTCTAGACGTTTGAACCAAGCACGAGCTTCTTCATTTAATTCCGGTTCTGTTTCAGCTACTTCATGGAATTGGACATACAAACGAAGCAGTTCATTGATTGGCTCTGCTTTGACCGCTTCTTCTGAACCCCATTTTTTATAAGCAACAATCAGTTTTCCGAATTGCGTGCCCCAGTCACCTAAATGATTGATGCGGATTGGCTGGTATCCGATTTTTTCCATAATGAAGCCAATCGAATTACCGATAACTGTCGAACGTAAATGTCCCATTGAGATTGGTTTTGCAATATTTGGAGAAGACATATCGATCGGTACGGTTCCTTGATTCCCGATATTGCTGTCCCCATAATGTTCTTTTTCTTTCACTACTGTTTGCAAAACTTTTTTGCTGATAAGTTCTTTATTCATGAAAAAGTTCAAGTAAGGTCCAACCACTTCGATTTTTTCAAAGTTGGCAGAGTCGATTTTTTCTGCTAAATCTGCAGCGATTTGCTGTGGCGCTTTTCGGTAAACTTTTGCTAATGAAAAGGCTGGAAATGCCACATCCCCGTGTTCGGCTGATTTTGGATTTTCTAGTAATTGTTCGACTTGTTCAAGTGTCAAATCGTCTTTGACAATGTCATAGACGGCTTTTGCGACAAGATCTTTATTATTCATCTTTATTCCTCCTAAAATACTCTCTTATTTGTTCAACAAAAAAAATCTCTAATGACGACATACTTAGTATGCCATCATTAGAGACGAGATTTCCCGCGGTACCACTCCAATTGTCCTAAAAAAGGACCAGCTCCATCTGATATCGGTAGACGACCGTCTGTTTAAAACAGAATTCTCCAAGTGCGCTTCGTTGTATCTCCTTCATTCGGCTTCCACCACTTCCGAATTCGCTAGCCAAGAATGATACAAGTACTCTCTTGTTCAACAAATCTTAATCTTATTAAACTTTCTTGAATTATATCAGAAAAAAAAACGAAAGGCTAGTCGTTTCTAATAAAAAAAACAATCCAGATGGCCTAAAGGAGAAGAAATACCACCTGGATAGTTATAAATCATTTCGTAAATACGAAAGACTTAACAAATTAATCAGCTACGATAATCGTTCCTTCTTCAGAAGCTAAAAGATTTTCGATATTTTCTAAAGAAGTGATGATTGCCTTAGCGTTCGGTTTTGCTTCAACAAATGCAATGGCTGCTTCTACTTTCGGAAGCATGCTTCCTGGAGCGAACTGTTTTTCATCAATGTATTGTTTCATTTCTGAAACAGTAACAGTTTCTAGTTTCTTTTGATCCGGTTTTTGGTAATTGACATACACATTGTCTACACCTGTCAAAACGATCAGCAAATCCGCGTCGATGATTTCGGCTAATTTTTCTGAAGCAAAATCTTTATCGATCACGGCTTCTCGCCCTTCTAATCCGGTCGCTGTTTCTACAACAGGAATCCCGCCACCGCCGACAGACACCGTGATAACTCCTTGTTCGACTAGCGTTTCGATGACACGTGCTTCTTTGATCGAGATTGGTTTAGGGGAAGCGACTACTTTTCTCCATCCACGTCCAGCGTCTTCTTTGAATGTCACAGTAGAATCAGCATTCATTTGTTCTTTCGCTTCTTCTTCCGTGTAGAATGGGCCGACTGGTTTACTTGGATTTTTGAAGGAAGGATCATTTTCATCCACAATAACTTGAGTGACTAAAGAAACTACATCTTTATCGATTCCTTTTTCCTTCAGTACTTCACCCATCGCGTTTTGGAGCCAGTAGCCGATTGACCCTTCCGTCATTGCGACACATGTATCTAAAGGCATTGCTGGTGTTTTCTCAGAATCAGCAGCTTGCTGCTGAATCAATAGGTTGCCGACTTGCGGACCATTTCCGTGAGAGATGATTAGTTCATCTCCTTGTTCGATAAATTTCACTAAATACTTTGCTGTTTCCATTAACGCTTCTTGTTGGGCTTTTGCACTTGCATCCGTAGACAAGATGGCATTGCCTCCTAAAGCGACAACTACTTTTCGTTTGGCCATTTCATTCGTCCTTTCTTCAGTTCTCCTGAATTTTCTAGATAACAAAACGAGCCAGCGTTTTGTGATTTTCCCTCAATGCTGACTCGTTTTTTCGTGAGATGAATGTGGTTATGCTTAAACGCGAGGGATAAACAAGTTACCTAATGTTGCTGCCATGATTGCTTTGATTGAATGCATACGATTTTCTGCTTGGTCAAATTGACGAGCATATTTGCTGCGGAAGACTTCATCTGTTACTTCCATTTCAGTGATGCCAAAGCGTTCTTTCATTTGTTCACCGTAAACAGTGTTTGTATCATGGAAAGCTGGTAAGCAGTGCAAGAAGATCAAACGATCTGTATTGTGTGTTTTTTCTACCATTTCCATATTGATTTGGTAAGGTTTCAACAATTTGATCCGTTCTTCAAATTTATCTTCTTCACCCATTGATACCCATACATCAGAATAAAGCACGTCTGCTCCGTCTACACCTTTATCAACATCGTCGGTAATCATCAATTGTGCCCCTGATTTTTCAGCAAAACCTTCTGCCATTTTGACGATTTCTTCTTCAGGTTGTAATTCTTTTGGTGCAACGATACGCATGTTTGCTCCCAAAATTGCACCTGTTACTAATAAAGAGTTAGCCATATTGTTTCGACCATCTCCACAGTATGCAACAGTGATACCTTCTACAGTTCCAAAGTTTTCTTGGATAGTTAAAAAGTCAGCGATCATTTGTGTTGGATGCCATTCGTCAGTCAAGCCATTCCAAACTGGAACGCCAGAGAATTCTGCTAGTTCCTCTACCATTTTTTGACTGAAACCACGGAATTCGATTCCGTCAAACATACGACCTAACACTTTAGCTGTATCTTCTGTTGATTCTTTTTTACCTAATTGGATGTCATTCGCACCTAGGTATTCAGGATGTGCGCCTAGATCGATTGCTGCAGTGGTAAATGCAGAACGAGTACGTGTAGATGTTTTTTCAAATAAAAGTGCGATATTTTTTCCTTCTAGATAGTGATGTGGGATCCCACGTTTTTTCAAGTCTTTCAAGTGTTCTGAAAAATCGATCAAATATTGTAACTCTTCTTTTGTAAAATCTTTTTCTGCTAATAAACTTCTTCCTTGGAATACTGATTCTTTCATATTAAACATTCTCCTTTAGATTGTTTTTATTTAAGATTAAAGAGGAAATCCTGACGACAGCTGACAGTAAGACTGTCGTCAGGTTATAAACTACTTCAAGTCTTCACGGACAAGTGGTTGGCTCATGCAACGTGGACCGCCACGACCTCGTGACAATTCACTTGAATTGATTTCCAACACTTTGATACCATAGCTACGAAGCAATTCGTTCGATACGTAATTCCGATTGTAAGTGACTACGACACCTGGAGCGATTGCCAATGTATTGGATCCGTCATTCCATTGTTCTCTAGGGGCAACGATCTCATCCCCATTACCAGTTGGTATCAATACAAGATCATCTAATCCAAGAGCAGCTTTCATCGTTTCGTGTAAGTTATCTGAATGAGTGATCTTGATATCATCACCATCGGGTTCGATTGTAAAGACATCCATCTTACCGTCTTTACTTTGGATTGCTGGATGGATAGTGAATTTGTCATGGTCTACCATTGTGAATACAGTGTCCAAATGCATCATTGCACGGTTGTTCGGGATTTTGATTGCTAATACTTTTTCAAATCCTGAATTTTTTGCGAATAGATGGCGTGCTAATTTTTCTAAAGCTTTTGCATTTGTTCGTTGAGAAATCCCAACTGCTACTACTTTGTCGCTTAAGATTAATTCATCTCCACCTTCGATATGATCAGGATTTTCACGATCCAACCATACTTCGATCCCTTTATTGGCAAATCTTGGATGATGTTTCAAAATATATTCTGTAAACATCGATTCACGACGACGTGCTTCAAAAGTCATCTTATTGACGGTCATTCCATTTCCCATTGATGCGGAAGGGTCGCGTGTAAAGTACAAGTTTGGCATTGGGTCCATGTAAAATGGATAGTCGTCGTCTGCTGAAAGATCATATAGGCTGCTAGAACGTACTTCGATATCTTTTGTACGAACCCCAGCCATGATTTTATCTACCATTTCTTGTGTTTCCATTGATAGAAGGAACTCATGAAGACCATCTCTTACTGCATTCGATGCGATATGAGATTCATCCAACATTTTATTCAAGAATTGTTCTTTGACGTTGCCTGCGTCAATCGCTTCTGCTGCTAATTTTTCCAAGTAAAGAGTTTCGACGCCTTCGTTTTGCAAGGTCTTTGCAAAGTTGTCATGCTCTTCTTGAGCAATCGGAAGATATGGAATATCATCGAACAACAGACGATCCATAATATCTGGTGTCAAATTTTCCACTTCTTGTCCAGGCCGTTTCAGTAAAACTGTCTTTAATTTCCCTATTTCAGAGAAAACGTGAATAGGTTTATCCATGTTGTGTTGCCTCCTTCTTTTTGATTACATGTATAGGATAGCCTCCTTTTGTAATCACTTTCACAATTTTGTCTCATTCAAAATGAGACATCCCTCACATTAATATTCGATAATTAAATAATTAAACGTTTTTCTAATTTTAAGCGTAATTTATTCATTTTTTATTCTGTATACACTTCCAAAAAAATATTTATTCATCTAAAAAATTTTTTTGAATAAATCAAAAAAATAAACTATATTAACATTGTTATCGTTTGCTATATGTATTATTATTGTTTTTTATACACAAATACTTATCTTCAAAATAAATTATTCAATGTAGATGTATATTTTTTACATAATAACAAATTTTATTTGTAAAGTATTAAAACTTATGTTTAATCCAGATGTGTTAAAACTTTACAAATTCTTTAAAAAAAGTAACAATAACTATAGTGAACAATAAGGAGAGGACTTTTTAATGCGTGTTAATAAAATCGATTTTCACTTTTCAAAACTCAGATATCAACCTGATTTTGAACATTTCTCGGATGAAGAGTTCCAACAGATCAAGGAACATACTGTTCTTCGTTCCTATAAGAAAGGACAAATCCTTTTTGATGATGGAGATCCTAGACAACGGTTATATATCTTGACCAAAGGACTTGTTCGTTTAGAACGTTACGATGAAAGTGCCACCTATTATTATTATGATTACGTGACTACCAATAACCTTTTTCCTATGTCAGAAATGTTTGGAGAAGATACCTACACTTATACAGCTCAAGCGATGACTGATATCGAAACTTTCTATCTTCCTGTTTCCTACTATGAAAAATTAGCACGAAAAAATCCTGAACAACTGATCTATATGATCCAAAAAATTTCTAAAGTAGTCGAAATACATGAATTACGTATCCAAATTGGATTAACCTCCAGTGCTTTTGATCGAGTGAAACAAAATCTATTCATTTTGAAAGAAGAACTTGGCGTACCAACAGAAGACGGCCATATCACCATTCCTTATCCAATTACCTTAAAAGAATTAGCAGTGAATAGCGGTACGACACGTGAAACTGCTGGACAAGTAATCAAACAACTACGTGATTCAGGACTGTTAGATTATCACAAAAAGCATTTTACTTTCTGTAAGACCGCTACTACTCCAGCTTTGAGAGAATAACGCGACAAAAAGAAACAGCGATCCTGATATTTATCGGGGTCGCTGTTTCTTTTTGTTTCGTCTATTCAAATGATTGGTAATAATAAGTGAGATCACTCTCTTTTTTTGTTCCATTGTAAACTACACCTAATATATTTGCTTTTGCAATCTGCAACAGTTCTTTCGCTTTTAACAACTCTTGTTTCTTTGTCTTTCTTTCTCTGACAACAAGTAGCGTTCCATCCGTTTTTGCTGCAAGGATTTGAGCATCCGTTACAGTCGCTACCGGAGGCATATCAAAGATGACCAGATCAAAGTCAAGTATCAGTTCCTCTATTATCTCTTCCATTCTTTTCGTCCCTAAAACTTCCGAAGGGTTGGGCGGCTTTGGACCACTGGGCAAGATCCAAAGATTTTCTATATGTGTTTCAGTTATGTAATCGTCCGCTATCCGTTCACGCTCACTAAGTAAATTACTCAATCCTTCATTATGCGGCAATTGAAAAGACAATGCTACAGTTGGTTTCCTCAAATCGGCATCTACAAGTAAGACCTGTTTTCCACTATTTGCAAAAACTACTGCTAGATTAGCGGCAGTAATAGATTTCCCTTCATCTGGGCCGGAAGAAGTGATGACCAATGTATTCAATTCACGATCAATCGCTGCAAACTGGATATTGGACCGGATCGTTCAATATTTCTCGGCAGTAATCGATTGATCAGCTAGTGCAACTAAAGGAACCGGAGAGGCAGCTATTTTCTTTTTCTTCATATTCTCTCTACTTTCTTTTTTCATTTTATATTCAGACTTTCTATGTACACGAATAAATCCTATGATTTATTGAATTAATCATAGCACAGGAAAAAAACGAACACAATTTATATAATAACTATTTTTTATTACAGATATCAGCATAAAACATTTTTAAAACAAGTTATCTCATAAATTTAAATAACATAAAAAATTAAAAATAGGCAAAAAATAGGGTTGTGACAAAAATCTGCCACAACCCTTATTACAATAAATAGTGTTCAAAAGCTTGCATCTACGGTAATAAGTTCAACCAAGTCAAAAACATGTGAAGCTGTTTTTTCTTTGCTGTTCTTATAACTTGATGCAAGGCAGCTTTTTCACACTCTCTTTCATTTATTCAGATAAAACCAAGCTTGGATCAGCATTCAACTGATAGCTGGCAAAATTTCTTTTTTGCATTTCCACATGTGCTGCTGCTCCAATCATTGCAGCATTATCTCCACAAAGTCTCAGAGGCGGAATCACTAATTCTACTTCAGGGAGTTTAGCTGACAGAGCAGCTTGCAATCCTTCACGCAACCCTTGATTGGCCGCCACACCTCCAGCTACAACCAGTTGCTTGACTGGATAATTTTGACAAGCTCGAAGTGTTTTAGTAATCAATACATCGATCACACTTGCTTGAAAGCTAGCTGCTAAATCATTTTTGTCTAGATCTTCTCCACGCTGTTGTGCATTATGCACCAAATTGATAAATGCACTTTTTAATCCACTAAAACTGAAATCATAATTATCTTCATGGATCATTGCTCGTGGAAAATGATAATTATCTTTTCCTTGATGAGCTAGCTGATCGATTTCTTTTCCGCTTGGATATGAAAGACCTAAGACTCTTCCAACTTTGTCATAAGCTTCTCCTGCTGCGTCATCTCTTGTCTCCCCAATGATTTCATATGATCCATCTTCTTGCATATAGACTAATTCTGTATGTCCTCCGCTAACAAGAAGTGCCATCAATGGAAACTGGAATGGTTTGACCAGACGTGCGGCATAAATATGACCTGCCATATGGTTCACAGGAATCAGAGGCAATTGGTGTGCCCAAGCAAAAGCCTTAGCTGCAGAAATACCAATCAACAAAGAGCCGACGAGTCCAGGCCCATAAGTGACAGCGACTGCCGATAAATCTTCTGCCGATACACCAGCTTCTACCAGTGCATCTTCCAAGCATAAGGTTATTTGTTCTACATGATGGCGGCTAGCTACTTCAGGCACCACTCCGCCAAAACGTTTATGACTGTTTATTTGGGAAGCAACGATGTTAGATAAGATCTCTGTTCCATTTCTAACGACCGCTACACTCGTTTCATCACAACTTGATTCAATTGCCAGAATCAATTCTTCATTCATTTTATCGTCTCCGTTTTTAACTTTCTGCTCATAATGATCGCATCTTCTGTCGGATTGCGATAATATGATTTCCGTTTACCTAATACACGGAACTTTTCTGATTCATAAAGTTTTCTTGCTGCTTCATTAGACAGACGTACTTCTAAAAAAACATGCAGCGAATCTTTTATTTGTTCCGCAATCAGCAGATGTAGCAAATGCCGTGCATAGCCTTTTCCTTGTTCTGAAACTGCAACAGCGATATTCGTGATTTCGACTTCATCCATTACTTTCGAATACCCGACAAAACCACAGATCTGATTATCTTCAACTAAAAGAAGATAATCTGTGTGGGGCTGTTGGATATCTGTCAAAAACTGCATCTTCGTCCAAGGTGAGCCATATGGATAAGCATTTTCGCTAATTGCCCATACGCATTCTGCCAAATATGCTTCATCAAAATCTTTTTTTCTGCAAATCAACTAATCTCACTCATTTTCTAAAATTTTTATCATATCCAACGCATCTTCTTTTGTTTCAGTGTAATATCTTTTTTTGATCGTCGTTGCTTGAAACCCTAATTTCCGATAAAGTCTTTGCGCATCCTGATTACTCATGCGCACTTCCAATGACATCGTCTCACAGCGATTCATTATAGCAAAGTTCTCGATTTCGTCAATAAGCAGCGAACCGATTCGTTTACGCTGATATGCCGGTCGAACAGCAATATTCGTGATATGACAATCTAAACCGAACGCCCTTGAACCGACAAACCCAATCATTCTTCCATTATCAAAGATCCCTAAATATAGATGAGGGAGCGGTGACTTCAACTCTGACATAAAAGCACTTTTTGTCCATGGCAACTCGCCATTATAGACTTCTCGTTCGACATCCAACAGCTCCTTGATATCTTCTATAGTCAATTCTCTTAGTATATAGCGACGATCGATTTGTTCGATTGTTTTTTCTGCATAGATCATTTTATCTTGAAAAAGGCTTCTAGCATATGCTTTAAATTTTTTCAACATAGCTTTCGTCTCCAGGCGTGTGCGTCTCTAACCATTTCTCTTCAGCTTCTACTCGTTTTAAATAACGAGGGAGAAAAGCTTGTTTATCTGCAACTGGTTCATCCAACGCACCTAATTGAGCCACAGTCACACCACTTGGGATATCCCATGCTGGAACTGTATTAATCATCGCATCAGGTAGCATTTCTTTTATTTCAGAGATGAATTTATGACAATCACTCCCAACGAAATAAATAGCTTCATTCAGCTCTTGTAGTTGTGCAAACAAATCAGAAGCAGCAATATGTAAATCTTCAAGTACAGTTTCTAATCTATTTTCTTTCCAGCGGTATGCCCCAGCATAGACATTTTTTCTTCGAGCATCAAACATGGGCACAATCATTTTATTCACCCCGACACAATTAGCCGCGATGGCTTTCAGGCTAGATACTCCTATTAGATCTTTATCTAGTGTATAAGCAATCGTTTTCGCTGTCGTTACACCTATACGAAGTCCTGTATAAGAACCAGGACCATCAGAAACCGCGATTCGGTCAATGTCTTGGGGACTCATTTGAAGATCTGCAAACAATTGGTCAATGGCAGGCATCAGCGTCACACTGTGGTTGCGTTTGATATTTGTCTGTATTTGCCCAAGAATTTGTTTATCTTCCACCACACCGATCGCCAAAGTTTGATTTGCAGTATCTATTCCTAATGTAATCATATATTTGATCCTTTCTGCTATAACATTCTCGCCTTCCATTGTAGCATACTTTTTTATTCCAATGATGAAAATATCAAAGGCAAAACTAGTACAATGATACATGATTATCTGCTGACCGGCAAATCTAGTTTCTTCCTTACATACACAAAAAAAGTTGCGGTATCACGACACTTTACCACAACTTTTTCTTTTTTTATTTCGTCGACTCTCGAACAATCAACTCTGTTTCCACAATGATTTTTCTTGAAACTGGTGCTTTGGAATTACTTAGTTGAAGGATCGTCTCCACCGCTAGCTCTCCCATCCATTCCGTATAAACTTTCACAGTAGAAAGAGAGGGTGTCACATATTTCGCTACACTGACATCGTTGAAACCCATCACGGAAATATCTTCTGGCACCGCTAAACCTGTTTCTTGAATCGCTTTCAGCGCGCCAATCGCTAATGCATCATTAGCCGCAAAAAGTGCGTCAGGAATCTGCTCGTTTGTTTTTAAATATTTTTTAACCGCTTGATAGCCTGACTCGACAGAAAAATCTGCTTCGATAATTGAACCTTCGTCGTAGCCTTTTTCTGCTAAAACTTGTTGGAATGCCATGATTCTAGGATCCCTTAGTC
Source organism: Enterococcus sp. FR204 (assembly GCF_031143325.1). Taxonomy (NCBI): domain Bacteria; kingdom Bacillati; phylum Bacillota; class Bacilli; order Lactobacillales; family Enterococcaceae; genus Enterococcus; species Enterococcus sp. FR204. The sequence continues at coordinate 37,605 of NZ_JAKZIW010000019.1, forward strand.
GCTGATGGTTTTTCTTTGTATATTCTGTTCCAGCAAGCATAGCGATATGTTGTGCATTCTGGGAAACAAAGTGCTCAATGACTTTTTGAACACTCGACTTAAAATCGACAACTATAGAATCGATTCCTTGAGAAGTGCCATCAGAATCTACCAGAAGCAAGGCTTGTTGGGATTGTTTCAAATCCAACAGCTGAGCTTCATCGAATTTCCCTAATGCGATCGTTCCATCTGCTGGAAGCTCACTAATGGAATCCCACGTTTCTTTCAACAAAGTAATGTTTGCTTCTTCTGCCTTTTTTTCGATTCCTAAACGAATAGACAAATAATAAAGATCTTCAAGTTCTTCTGTATCATCGTACCATTGGATCAGACGAAGGGTTTGCTTAGCATTTGCTGCATTTTTGCGGTGCTTCGTATAATTCAAGCGTTCCGCTGCTTCAAAAATTTTTTGCTTTGTGGCTAAGCCGACGGAAAGTTCAGGATCGTAGTTGAGCACTCTTGAAACAGTAGCAGGAGAAACTCCTGCCAACTGAGCAATGTCTTTAATTGTTGCCATTTGTCTCTCCTCCTTTTTTCCGTTTATAAAATCGCAGTAAACCGTTCAAACGCTGCTTGTCCTTTTTCATCTCGCTTGAACACCCCAGCATCTTCTAGGACACGAGCAAAAACCTGACCTACAGCTTTTTGTACAACATCAGTGACCGCGTCTTTCGTCAAATCAGGATGCTCTTTTTTCAACTGTTCTGCCCATGGACGATGATATTCAGGCATCTGGTTCTCTTCTCCCAATAAGAACCGCTCTACTTCTGCTAGTTCCGGTTTCAAACGAGGTGGTAAAACAGCAAGCCCCATTACTTCGATCAATCCAATGTTCTCTTTCTTGATATGTTGGACATCTTTATGCGGATGAAAAATACCATCAGGATGCTCATCTGAAACATTATTGTCTCGAAGGACAAGATCCAGCTCAAAATAATTGTCCCTTCTTCGTGCAATTGGCGTAATCGTGTGGTGTGGTGTACCATCTGCTGAAAAAGCCCGGATTTCTACTGTTTCATCCGAATATTCTTTCCACTTTTCCAACACTGAATTAGCTGCTTCAATCAGCAACTCTTTATCTGTTGATTGCAAACGGATCACAGACATCGGCCATTTCACGACTCCTGCGATGACTTGCGGATAATCTGCTAATTTGATGAGTTTTTCTATCGGTGCTTTTGCCATAGGAAATTCATGACGTCCTGCCTGATAATGATCATGAGAAAGAATCGATCCTCCAACAATCGGCAAGTCAGCATTTGAACCAACAAAGTAATGAGGCAAGACTTCAGTAATCCGAAGCAGTCTAACAAATGTTTCCTTTGAAATTTTCATTGGACGGTGCTGCTCTGATAAAATGATCGAATGCTCATTGTAATAAGCATAAGGAGAATATTGGAATCCCCAGCTTTCACCATCTAGATTCATTCGAATGATTCGATGATTGGTGCGGGCTGGATAATTCAAGCGTCCTCTATATCCTTCATTTTCCATGCACAGCATACATGTAGGATAATCTACTTTGGCTGCCTCACGTTCTGCCGCAATTTGTTTTGGATCTTTTTCTGGTTTAGATAAATTGATCGTGATTTCCAATTCACCATATGCTGACTCTGCTGGAAATTTGATATTTTTAGCGATGGCTCTTGTTTTGATGTAATCATTTTTCTTACTTAAATCAAAGAAATAATCAGTTGCTTCCTCTGGACTTTTCGAATAATGCTGTGCAAAGAATGCATTGACAACGGAAGGCGGCGGTGTAAGAAAATCCATCAATTGTGCTTCAAAAATCTCTTGTTCTGCTGGTAATTCTGAAAGAACACCATTTTCTCTTGCCTTAGCGACAAGCTGATCCAATAAGTCTACTGATTCTTCCTTAACTGGTCTTACTTCGACGCTTTCTAGAGCGTCTTCTCCTACCATCCCTAAAAGACGATTCTGTAAATATAAGCGGTCCATTTCCATCCATCCGCCAGCTTCGATCGCAAGTGTGGCAAAATCACAAATCGTTTGACTGATTGACATATCTCATTCCCCTATTCTTCATAACCATTTGGATGGCTGACATGCCAATCCCATGCTGTTTTGATAATTTCTTTGATATCTGTGTATTCAGGTTTCCAGCCCAGAATCTCTCTCGCTTTTTCACTTGAAGCGACTAATCGGCTAGGATCTCCAGCTCTTCTTGGTGCTATTTCTGCCGGGATTTCTTTCCCCGTCACTTCTCTAGCTGCTTCTAACATTTCCTTGACCGAATACCCTTTGTTACTGCCTAAATTGAAGAAGTTGCTTTCGTTTCCTTCTTTCAAGTATTCCAAAGCTAAAATATGTGCGGCAATCAAGTCTTCTACTTGAACATAATCTCTAATACATGTTCCGTCTGGTGTATCGTAATCGTCTCCATAAACAGCCAATGCTTTTCTTTGACCAAGAGCTACTTGTAAAATGATTGGGACAAGATGCGTTTCTGGTGTATGATCTTCTCCGATAGATGCATCTGCTTTTGCTCCGGCTACATTGAAGTAGCGCAAAGCGACATAGCGCATGCCATACGCTTGGTCACACCACTTCATCATTTTTTCCATCATCAATTTGCTTTCACCATACGGATTTTTAGGATTAGTTGGTGTATTTTCCGTGATTGGAGACTCTTTCGGCTCTCCATAAGTTGCTGCAGTGGAAGAGAATACGATTTTATTGACGTTGAACTCGTGCATGACTTCAAGCAAGATTTGCATACCGTATACATTGTTGTTAAAATACATCAATGGTTTTTCGACAGATTCTCCTACTAAAGAGCTTGCAGCAAAATGGATTACTCCTTCAATCGGTTCCTTTTCAAATACGGAACGTAGAAATTCTTTATCCCGAATATCTCCTTCATAAAAATGAGCAGCTGGATGTACTGCTTGTTTGTGACCTGTGAGTAAATTATCTACCACAGCGACTTGATACCCCTTTTTAACTAGCTGATCTACAGCGTGCGAACCGATATAGCCGGCTCCGCCTAGTACTAAAATTGTCATAAAAAACACTCCTTTGATTAGTGAAATTGTGTTTGTTGATTCTATATAA
>NZ_JAKZIW010000002.1:0-119328 GCF_031143325.1 Enterococcus sp. FR204
AATGATAAAAAGAAAATGATCACAGAATGGAAAATGAAATAAGTTCCTAATACGATCGTAACTAAGGCTACCCCTATACCAAAGACTTGATAGGTCCCCACGTGTTTCATCATATAGTAACCGCAGCCTAGAAAAGCAATCCCCAGTACTACTTCAAGGAAAAACAAGAATTTATGCTGCTTGATTCTTGTTGGTGTCTGATCCGCACGAATCAATGCTAATATCGGTTTTTTGACAATAGAAAAAGCATTGACAACAGCAGCTAATAAAAACAAAACAGCAAAAAACAAAACAGTGATCAACAACCCGTGAATACTAAAAGGTGTAAAATGCGAAATATTGAGATCTAACTGATCCACTAATAATCGGTGGACGATACTTGTCAATCCTACACCGACAGCTGAACCCACTAAAGTAGCTGCGATCCCTACTAAGAATGTTTCAGAAAAAATCATCTGTGCGATTTTTCTGCCTTTTGCTCCTAGCATCATAAACATTGCATAGTCTTTTTGCCGCATCGTCATCAAAAAGGAATTTGCATATAAAATATAAACGAATGTGATGATCCCTAGTAAAACAGAACCGAATCGGAAAATGATAACTGTAGCCGCAACGATCGTATTACTTTTCAAAAAAGCTTCGTTGCTTGCCATTGATTCAAACATGTAAAAAATAGCAGATGCCATAACTAATCCTGAGAATAACACCAGGTAGTCTCTTAAACGGCTCTTTATCCCAGTAAGTGATAATTTCCAAAGCATAGTCAATCTCCCCCTACTGTTCCAAGTTTCCAAGAATAGATAGTATTTCTCGATAGAAGGAATCACGGCTTTGATCTCCACGTTTCACTTCTTGATGGATACCGCCATCCTTGATGAATAAAATACGTTGGCAATAACTTGCAGAAAACGGATCATGCGTCACAAGAAGAATCGATACATGATCTTTTGTATTCAATTCGTCCATCGTATCTAAAAGATCCCGGGCACTTTTGGAATCCAGCGCACCTGTAGGCTCATCCCCTAATAGAATCGTTGGTTGTGTGATCAATGCACGTGCGGCGGCGACCCGTTGTTTTTGTCCACCGGAAATCTCAGAAGGATAGCTTTCCAAAATATGAGAGATGGATAAACGTTCTGCAATTTTTTGGACACGTTGCTTGATTTCTTTTGGTCTGACGCCTTGTAAAGAAAGAGGAACAGCGATATTTTCTTGTGCTGTCAAGCTTTCTAATAAATTAAAGTCTTGGAAAATAAAGCCAATCTCATTCGCACGAAAATCTGCTAGTTGATTTCCTTTTAATGTAGTCACATCTTTTTGATTGATTCGGATATGCCCATCTGTTGGTTTATCTAATGTGGATAAAATATTCAAAAGTGTCGATTTACCAGAACCAGAAGCGCCCATGATCCCAATAAATTCGCCTTTTTCTACATCGAAGCTGATGCCGCTTAATGCTTGCGTCTTTTTCTCATTGTTTTTTCCGTATACTTTTGTTACATTCTGTACTTCGACTATTTTGTTTATTTCTTTCCCTACCCTTTAATTAGTTTTTCCAGTGCTGTTTTCGGCACGTCTTTTTTTTCGACTTCTTCATACGAAGTGACACCTTTATTTTTGTTCCAGGTGATTTTTAAATATGCTCCTTTACGAAGCGGTCGAGTCAATTGTCCCTTGAAGTCCAGTTCTTTTTCCTTACCCTCTTTCGTATAGCCAGGCAGGATATATCTATAGTTGACTGTTTCTTGTCCAGAGTCTGATTTTGAAACTGTTTTTGTACCATCTGTCGTAATTTGTACATAGTATTCTTCTCCACCCATAACTACGTAATCTGCGATTTTCACCCCTGCAAGTACCACAACGATGAAAACAAGTAGACCGATCAGAAGTTTTTTCACTTTTTCCCCTTCTCTCTTACTTTATATACTGATTATAGAAAAAAGCGAACAATTCTGCCTTCGAATCAACTATCATTCTTCTTTCAATTTTGTCATTTTCTTTAAAACAACTAAAAAAAGAGTTCAAGACAATAATCCGTCCTAAACTCCTTCTTCCTATCTTACAAAAAGTATGTCACTTACGGTCTTTCATGTCGCCTGTATTGATAACAGGTTGCGTTCCTTTGTCTGTAATGATTGAGACAAGTAAATTATTGATCAATTGGACTTTCCGATCATCGGTGAAATTGATTTCTTGTCCATCTTCGATTTGCTCTAAGGCCATTTTAGTGATCGTGACAGCTCCTTCAACAATGGTTTGTCGAGCAGACAAAATGGCTTTTGCTTGTTGACGTTGGAGCATGGCACTAGCGATTTCTGTTGCATAGGCTAAATGGTTCAAGCGTGTTTCGATTACTTCGACACCTGCTACTGCTAAACGCTCTTGCAGCTCTTTTTGCAACTCGTCAGACACTGCCGTCGTGTTTCCTCGAAGCGTCAAATCATTCTCATTGAATGTATCATACGGGTATTGGCTAGCGATATGCCGAATGGCTGTCTCACTTTGGATTTCTACAAAATCTTGATAATACGCTACATCGAATAATGCCTTTGCTGTATCAACGACTTTAAAGACTACTACTGCTGAGATTTCGATGGGGTTTCCATCCAAATCATTGACTTTTAAAACAGAACTATTGAAATTCCGAACTTTCAACGAAACAGTCATTTTTTGTGCCAAAGGTATCGTAAGGAAAAAGCCATTTTCTCGAATCGTACCTAAATATTGTCCAAAAAACAAAATTACTTTTGCTTGATTAGGACTGACTACAGTTGCCGAACTTAACAACAATAACGTGATCAACCAAAGAAAAATACTTAAAAAAAGTGCCCAAACTTTCGCTTGCCACATGCCTAAATAGAAGAAAAACAATCCAACTAAAGCTAATACGACCAATCCGACAATCCCTGCATAACCATTGATATAAAATGCTCTTTTTTCTCTCATACTACTTCCTGCGCTCCTTTATCCTTCAATAAATATCTAATGTTACTTTTTTAATTTTTTTTCGAATACGCGCCATTACACCTTCTAGTTCTAACTCTTTGTCTTCAGTGATGTACCAACCGCTTGCCTGTGTCCCTCCGGCTGCCTGCGGTAAATAATCCAATTTTGTTCGAACCCAGTGCTTTTCTTCTGTAAAATAGTCTTCTACCAAGACCTCTAGATCCATCCCTGCTGAAAGAGGCAAATCTTCCCGAACAGATTTAAAGATAAATCGTTCCTTCTTCCCATCATACTTCAATATTCCTGTATCGATAATCGGTAAAGAATAATAATCCAGCTCTTTCTTCACCGTCAATAAATGTTTGAAAACTTCATGGTACACTTGCTCTAATTGGCGACCTTCTGAATTGTTCGGGTAATTAACCATCACTTTTTCTTTGTCTGGATCATAGAAGGTTTGGCTTAGTTGAGTGATATAAGTATGTAATCTTTCCATTTCTGTCTTTAACTTTTCTCTTTGACCTTCTTCTACCTTCATATACTCTTTCACCCTGTTTTCTTTTTAGATATTTTCTTTCTTATTTTACTATAGTTATGTGCGTTAAGCGATGAAAAACAGCAAAGATTGGAAGGATCTTTGCTGTTTTTTCTTAAAATATCCAGTTGAGTACAGGATCAATCTGTTTCATTGTCCTCTTGATCCGTCGTAATATTGATCGATGTGTCTTTAGCAGTGATCTTTAGCTTTTTCTGTCCTTGTTCTAACAAAGTATTTGTTATTGGATGGTAGTCTTTTTCAATATAAGATTCACCAGACGTTTGGATAGTATAGCCACTGTTTTCCATCTCATGCAAAGATAAATTACCACCGTTTAGGATGACTTTTCCTTCTTTGCTGATCAAACTGTCTTCTAGATGGAAGTTGCTGTTTTCACCTGTGACGATCAAGTTATCCACATTGGCCTCATCTAGTCGAAGTGAGCCTAATTCATCTTTCGCAGTTATTGTTCCTCCTGTAAATTCATTGAACGATACCCAGCCATCATGTGTCTTAGTATTCACTTTTTTGATTGATACTTCGTTGATATCAATTGCACTATTATTCCCTTCGATTGTCAATTCAGATAATTCATGATCTGCAGGGACAACAATAGTGATTTGTGCACTTGTGTCTTCTAAACTAATGATTGCACCTGTTGATTTTTTGACTGCATTCACAGTCAACACGCCATTTTTCTCCTTTATTTCTGGCTTTTCTGTCTTATCATAAGTCGTTTTTATCTCAAAATCCAATCCGCGTATGACCGAAACTGTTTGATTTTCTGCATGGATGACGATTTTGTTTGCATCCTTGATTTTTTTTGTCTCAGTAACCATATCGATCAATCGAGGACCATTATCCCAAGTCAGACTCTTTTGAGCGCCTAATGTATAAGTTGCACCTGCTAGGAGGCCACCAGTAAGCATCAGACCAATACCGGTAATCAAAAAATGTTTCAATCTCAATTTATGTGTCCTCCTTCAAACGCCCGCTGAATGCAGATCTCTTTTTGTAATAAAACGTCGTCCCATCCATTTAACAAAGTTCATCATGACATAAAAAAGCCCTTTTGTTCCTTTCAGCAACAGTGGCGAAATAAATACTGCGCTTCCTGTGGCGAACAGACCGACACCGATAAAGAATAATCCACTCAGAATCGATTGTCCAAACACACTTATTCCTGATATGATCATGAATAGGCCAACACCTAAGATACTGATACATAAAACATAGATACTAAAAATGAGCGCTAGTAAAGCAACCAATAGTCCCCCAATAACCAATATAAACCCCAGTGCTAGTGGAATGAGGACAGGAGAAGCAAATAAACCGATAATGATTAACCAAATCAGGCGAATTTGTCTTTTTGGATTTTTCACTAACTCGTTTTCTGCTTGTTCTTCTTCTGAAAAGTAACTGATTTTTAATTTCAAGGCAAACTGCTTTGGTGTACCATATTCATCAATGATCTGATCTAATGTTTTTCCAGAATCTAAAAAATATTCCTCATAATACTGGATCAAATCAAAACGATCGTCTTCAGGAATTTCTTGAAGATGATCCACAACTTCATTCAAATATTCATTCATTTGTGCTCTCCTCCAATAACCGGTCTAAAGAATCTCGAAAAACAATCCATTCATCAATAATTTCTTCTAAATGACGACTTCCCATTGGTGTCAACGAGTAATATCGACGGTTTCTGCCTTCAAAAGGTTCATCATAGGTCTCAAGATATCCTTCTTTTTTCAATCTTCTCAAAACCGGATATAGTGTAGATTCACTGACAGAGAGACTTTCTTGTACGATTTTTGTTAAGGCATACCCATACATATCTTCCTTGCTTAATGCTGCTAGCACAGTACCATCAAGAAGAACAGTTGGAATCTGGATGTGCATTACGTCACCTTCTATTCTCAAGTGTAATATTTTATTTCAATCTATATTATACAACATATAATATAGTTTCAAAATTAGTTTGTCAAATACAAAAAAACTGACTAAAAGATTTGATCCTTTTTAGTCAGCAAAAAATGGCTTCTCTTTGATTTTTATTATAACAGTGGCATAATCCAATTTGTCCACATCCAGCTCAGTGGCATGATAACGATCATTGCAGGTATCATGTCAGCTACTGGGAACATTTTCACGTTGATCATTCTAAAACCGGTAGCGACCATCAAGAATCCGCCGCAAGCTTTAAAATCTAAGATCATGTCTGGTGTAGTCAATGGATAAATAAATTTTGCCAATAAGAACAAAATATAAAAAATAATGAATTGGGGAATTGCTATCACAGAAACGACATACCCTAAATTACACGCAAAAATAGCTGCTGTGAAAAAATCAAGGACAGATTTAGAAATCAAAATCGTACTGTCTCCTGTCATCCCAGAATCTAAACTTCCATAGATCCCCGTACCACTTGCACAAAATAGAACAATGACCGTCACTAATGTACTGATAAATTCATCGTGGGTCATACCAAGCTTTTCACTAGGGAAGATTTTAGAAATAGGTACTTGCATCAGCGCAGCCCCCTTATTTATCCCATTACCTAAATGAACAATCAGACCAATCGCTGTTCCTATCACTAAAGCAAAAATAACAGCCGGCATATTTTTCATCGGCGCAATGGAATAGATTCCCATCCCCATCGAACACACACCAAAAACCATCGTCAGCTGTGCTTTAAAATGTTCACTTAATTTATTTCCTACTAATCCGCCAATTAGTCCGCCAAGCAAAACGGAACCTACATTGATCAAAACTCCAGTTGGCATCAAAAAACTCCTCTCTTTTTCTACGAAGCGAAAAAAATCAGAAAAATTTCTGTAATTATTGCTTTCGCTGCAAGAAAGATTGTAACAGACAGAGAAGATTACACCAATTCATTTTTTGTGTTAAAGTATTCTTTATTGGAATAAGTAGGAGGAATATGATGGATATCCATAAATTCGAAGTTTTTCTTGATTTAGCCGAAACAATGAATTTCACCAAAACTGCTGATCGACAATTCACCACCCAAGGAAATATTTCTAAACAGATTCTTTCGTTAGAAACAGAATTAGACGTCAAATTATTCGAACGCGCCCATAGAAAAATCGAATTGACCGAAGCTGGAAGCTTATTGCTCCCATATGTAAAAAATGTCGTAGAACAATACCATGCTATGCAAGAAGTGCTTGAAACCTATACGAAAGACAACAATCTTTCATTAAATATCTTAACGATACCGACAATGATCAATTATAAAGGTTTTTCCAAAATCACCGACTTTTTGAAACGCCATCCTGAATTTACAGTCCAGTTGAAAGAAGTGGAAAGTGTCGAATTAACTTACAATGACGCCAATGAACATAGTGACACGATCCACTTTGCTAGAAGTTTCCAGGCCCCGCCGAGTTCGATTGAGTGGTTGCCTACTGAAACAGACGATTTTGTAGCAGTTCTACCTAAAAATCATCCTTTAGCTAGTAAAAAGAAATTGGATCTAAGCGAACTGAAAAAGGAGAACTTTTTGCTCCTTGGCCCCACTACGAACTTGTATCAACCTGTACTAGATCTGTGTCGCAAAGCTGGATTTGAACCAAAAATCTCTTATAAAGGAGCAAGAATCGACTTGATCATCAATATGATTGCAAATGACATGGGGATTGCTATTGTTATGGAAAAAACAGTCAAAAATCTGTTAAAAGAAAATACTGTGATCCTCCCCATCTCTCCAACAAAAGAAAGTTATCTCGCATTTACGCGTAAAATCGGTGAACATTCTTTGGCTTCAGACACATTTTGGGAGTATTTGAGACAAGAAGAGAACTAAGCCCTTCATTTTCTGTCTATCTATCCATCCAAAAAGAGAGCGACTCATGACTTTCGCTCTCTTTCTTGCATCATATCCTTGTTTCAATAACACCTCTAACATTTCTCGTAGTTCAATAGGAAAGCAGCGATTTTTATGCCAAAAGAACCGTAAGAACATTTCCCTAATCACAAAAAACGACTAAAAACCCCTAAAAATCTTCAATAGAATTTTTAGGGGTTTTATTCTTTTTCCTATTGTTTACTTAACCGTATCATTGCTGTCGTTCCTACTCCTTCGATACTGCTATAATCAATACGTCCATCATGCAGTTCTAGAATTTTTTTGACCAGTGAAAGTCCTAGCCCATTCCCAGAAATTTGACGACTTGTATCTCCTTGATAAAATTTTTCAAACATTCGATCTTTGGTCTCTTCATTCATTCCTACACCTGAATCAGTCACTTCCAGTACAATCTCTGTGACTGTCTCAAATAGTTTGATATGAATCTTTCCATTGACTTGATTGTACTTTATGGCGTTATCCATGATATTCAGCCACACTTGGTACAAAAACTCTTCATTACCTGTATAGTTTACTGCAGCAAGTTCGATATCCAATTCTAGCTGTTCTTTTTCCCATTTAGGCTGCAAAAAAACGATTACTTCTCTGATTTGTTCATCTAATCGATACTCTTTCTTTTCCAGTTGGATACGCTGGTTTTCCAGTTTGTTCAATTTTAAAATGTTCTCTGTTAATTGTGAAAGCTGCGTGATACTTTCGATGACCCGATATAAAAATATTTGGCGTTCTTCGTCAGAAAGATTTGGGGCTTGTAACAATTGAACATATCCTTGGATTGTTGCTAGTGGTGTTTTGAATTCATGGGATACACTGGACACAAAGTCATTCCTCAGTGTCTCGATACTATTGAGTTCTTGGACCATAACGTTGAAATCTTTATACAGTTGCTGTACTTCTGCTACTTTCTGCTGTTCATCCATTCGAATCGAAAAATCTCCCGTTGCTACCAGACTCATATTTGTCCCTAGCGCACTGATTGGATGCAGGATACGCCGCCCAACAAAAATCGATATTCCTGTACCCACGACCATACTGAACCCCGCAAAGACGAATAACGGGTATAACGTTGGTTTTCCAGCCGATTCAGCAGGCGAGATAGAATGTCGAGACAATAAGAAAATAAAACCAAGAAAACACAGCAGTGTTACTAAGATCGAAATAAATACGATACTAGCAAAATAGATCCATAATTGTGAAAATAGCTTCTTTTTCATCTTTAAATAACCGCCTTATAGCCTAGTCCCCGTACTGTGATGATTTGAAAATCTTCTGTCTTTTCAAAACGGGTCCTTAAACGTTTGATATGTACATCGATCGTTCGTTCTTCTGTATTCGTGTCTAATCCCCAAATATCGTCCATCAACTGCTGGCGAGTGAAAATCTTGTTTGGATAAGACAGTAATTTATACAGAAGCAGAAATTCTTTTTGAGGCAGAATAAAAGAATGCTGATTTTGTACCACTGTATAAGTATCCAGCTCTAATTTTGTTTGCCCAATCGTCAAGATACTGCTGTAATTGATTTTTGAACGTCGAAGCAATGCTTCCACACGCAGGATCATTTCATTGACATCGATGGGTTTTGTCATATAATCATCTGCACCTAATTTGAATCCACGTTTCTTGTCCTCGAAATCAGCCTTTGCTGTAATCATCAGAACTGGCATGTCGAATCTGGCGTTACGTAATGATCCTACCAAGTCATAGCCATCCATTTCAGGCATCATGACATCTGTAATGATCAATTCTATATGTGTCGCTTCTAGTTTTTTCAGCGCATCCTCTCCATTCAGTGCGGTGATGACTGAAAAGCCCGCTCGTTCCAACACAGAACGGTAAAGCAACTGTAATTGCGGATCATCTTCTACTACTAAAATACGATTCATTGATCTCCCTCTGTTTTTTGAAAAATTTCTAGATTTTTTCTTGTAGTTCATCTTCAGTTAACATTTATTTCGTATACTACGATCATTGTTCTGATATACTTATTAGTATACCGAATATTTCAATACGGGAGAAGGGTGATTATGCTTCAATTAAAAGATATAAAAAAATATTATAAAGTCGGCGAAACCACCACCAAAGCATTGGATGGTGTGTCTGTCGCTTTCAGACAAAAAGAATTCGTAGCGATTTTAGGTCCTAGTGGTTCTGGTAAAACGACTATGCTGAATGTGATTGGTGGACTAGATAATTATGATTCCGGTGATATGGTGATCAATGGAAAGTCTACTAAAGACTTTAAGGACAGTGACTGGGATGCCTACCGAAACAACTCTATCGGTTTCATTTTTCAAAGTTACAACTTGATTGGTCATCTAGGCATTATTGAAAACGTTGAGCTTGGGATGACATTAAGTGGTGTTTCTAAAGACGAAAAACGAAAACGGGCAGAAGATGCATTGCACCGGGTCGGCTTGACAGATCATATGCATAAAAAGCCAAATCAGTTATCTGGTGGACAAATGCAGCGAGTGGCCATCGCTCGAGCACTAGCCAATGACCCAGATATCCTTTTGTGCGATGAACCAACCGGAGCGTTAGATACAGAAACAAGTATCCAGATCATGGAATTGATCCAAGAGTTATCGAAAGAAAAATTAGTGATCATGGTCACACATAATCCTGAATTGGCCCATCAATACGCAGATCGGATCATTGAATTTTCTGATGGTAAGATCTTAACAGATTCCCATCCTCACATCGAACGACCAAAAGATGATCAATTTAACTTACGCAGAACAAAGATGAGTTTTTGGACAGCGTTGAAGCTTTCCTTCAACAATATCCGAACAAAAAAAGGACGTACTTTCTTGACCTCCTTTGCTTCCAGTATTGGGATCATCGGAATCGCGATCGTTCTGTCCCTTTCTTCTGGATTCCAAAAACAAATCGATAACACGCAAGCTGAAACGATGGCGAAATTTCCGATTACTATTTCTAAGGTAACGACTAACCAGACTCGTGACGATGCCGGATTGGGTGCAAGCAAAGCGGATTATCCAGACAGCAAAACGATTACTGCAAAAGTCAGCGAAGAAGATAAAGCACAGCACACGAATAAGATTGATCAAACATACGTCGATTACGTAACAGACATCGATCCTAACTTAAGTAATAATATCGGATTTACCCGTACTACAGGAATCAATCTTTTACGTGATGTAAATGGCAAAGTACAGCCTGTCAGCTTCTCGAATCAAAATCCTGATACGGAATCTCTTTCTTTATCTAGTACGATGTCAACAATGACAGGTGTGGGAGTGTCAAGTTTCCCTACACAGCTTGACACTAGCAAAGAAAACTTTTTAAAAGACAATTATTCTTTACTTGCCGGAAGTTATCCAGCCTCAGCAACAGATGTCGTGCTGATCGTAGACGGCAATAATAATACTAATATCAACGCATTGAAGAATCTTGGATTTGATGTGAAAGAAGACGAAAAACTTGATTTTGATGATATCGTTGGTACAACATTCAAATTAGTAAACAACAATACTTACTATACAAAACTTCCAACTGGGAATTTTATCCCTAATACAGATTATGATGCGATGTATCAGAATGCTTCTGATGAATTGAAGATCTCGGGGATCCTACGCGTGAAATCTTCTTCTACAATGAATCTCTTATCTCCAGGAATCGCTTATAGCGATCAATTAACGACTCAAATCGTCAACGAAAACAAAGAATCAGAAATCGTCAAAGCTCAAAGAGACAGTGATGTAAATGTCTTAACTACTGAAAAAGTTGACGAAAATGCCAAACAAACATTGCTTAGTTATTTAGGTGGAGACAGCTTGCCTTCAAGTATCATGATTTATCCGAACAATTTTGAAGACAAAGAAAAGATCTTGGATTATCTAGATGATTACAATAAAGGCAAATCAGATGAAGATAAAATCATTTATACTGATTTAGCTGGAACGATGACTGAACTGACTGGCGGATTGATGGATGCTATCACTTATGTCCTTATTGCTTTTGCAGGGATCTCTTTAGTAACAAGTATGATCATGATCAGTATCATTACTTATACATCTGTGATTGAACGGACAAAAGAAATCGGTGTACTAAAAGCTTTAGGTGCACGTAAAAAAGACATCACTCGCGTATTTGACGCAGAAACGTGTATTTTAGGTATTTCTTCTGGGATATTAGGTGTGTTTATTGCATGGCTAGCTACGTTCCCTATCAATAGCATCTTATACAACATGACGGATCTAAAAAATGTTGCTCAACTAAATCCTGTCCATGCGATTATTCTAGTGATCGTCTCTACTATATTGACGATGCTTGGCGGTCATCTTCCTGCACGAATGGCAGCGAAAAAAGACGCCGCTATCGCTTTGCGTGCAGAATAAGGTTGTGACAACCACATTTATATTTGAGTCATAAGAGCGCTGAAATAGTAGAAAACAGCAAGAAACGAGGAAGTAATATGTTCCTTGTTTCGCGCTGTTTTTTTTAATTATTTTTTATAATTCTGGTATACTTTTCTTTCCTTTGTACCACAACTCTTCTGGCGTATACCTGTCTTTTCCATTTATGAATACTGTTCCATCTGCTTCAATCGTTACTTCAGTCCCAATCCACATATTACGAGAAAGTGCGAGAAGATTTTTTCTTTTTCCTCTTCCTTTTTTTCCAAATTGCAAGGCATCGGTTATCTCTTCTGTCCAATGAGATTTCACGTATTTTACTTCTCCGTTTTCAAATGTAACTTTCAAAATATTCGCTATATTTTCCACTTTTACTGCTTTAGGAAATGACTCCTCCATTTTTTCACTTTCCTTCTGTTAATTTTAAGTATACGCTTTCTTTTAGTGATAAGTATATCATAGTTTATTCTATTATCAAAAAAACGCATCCATTCCATTGTAGAATACTTTACCGAACAAGTTGAATTGTTTTCCTCTTTTTCACCTTTTACTATAGATAGGTAAAGACAACTAAGGAGGAATCTCTCATGACAGATCAACCGTATGATTTAAGAAAAGTCATCGAATAACTAAAAACACTTCCAGGTCAATATCACGAAACAGATATTGAAATCGATCCTGAAGCAGAATTATCTGGTGTTTACCGTTATATCGGTGCTGGCGATACAGTAAAACGTCCGACTCAAGAAGGACCAGCTATGACTTTCAACAATATCAAAGGTTTCCCCGGCACACGTGTGAACATCGGAACAATGGCTAGTCGTAAACGTGTAGGTGAAATTTTGCACCATGATTATCGAACACTTGGTCGTTTCTTGAAAGACGCTGTAGAAAATCCAATCAAACCTGTGAAAGTAGACAAAGCAGACGCTCCAGCACAAGAAGTCGTTCATCTATCTACCGATGCAGACTTCGATATTCGCAACATTTTGCCTGCACCTACAAATACTCCTGAAGATGCTGGTCCATACATCACAATGGGTGTAGTCTTAGGATCAGATCCAGAAAAAACAATGAGCGATGTAACGATCCATCGTATGGTTCTAGAAGATAAAGATACGATCGGTATGTACATCATGCCTGGCGGACGCCACATTGGTCACTTCCAAAAACAATTCGAAGCCTTGAATAAACCAATGCCTATCACTATCAATATTGGTTTAGATCCAGCAATTGCCATTGGCACGACTTTCGAACCACCTACCACTCCACTTGGCTACAATGAACTATGGTGTGCAGGAGCTTTGCGTAACGAACCTATTCAAATCGTTGATGGTATAGCAGTCGATGAAGTGGGTATTGCTCGTGCTGAATTCATTATTGAAGCAGAAATCATGCCAAATGAAACAATGCAAGAAGATATCAACACGAACTCAGGAAAAGCAATGCCAGAATTTCCTGGCTATACTGGGGATGCTAATTCAGCTGTACAAGTAGTGAAAGTCAAAGCAGTTACTCACCGAAAAGACAATCCAATCATGCAAACAACGATTGGTCCCAGTGAAGAACACGTATCTATGGCCGGTATTCCTACAGAAGCAAGTATTCTTGCCTTGGTCGATAAAGCTATTCCAGGAAAAGTAGTAAATGTCTACAATCCTCCTGCAGGTGGTGGTAAATTGATGACCATCATGCAAATCCGTAAAGAAAACGAAGCGGATGAAGGTATTCAGCGTCAAGCAGCTATTCTTGCTTTATCAGCCTTCAAAGAATTGAAGACAGTCATTTTAGTCGATGAAGATGTTGATATTTTCGACATGAACGATGTAGTTTGGACTTTCAACACTCGTTTCCAAGGAGATAAAGATATCATCGTGATCCCAGGAATGAGGAACCATCCATTGGACCCATCAGAATTACCAGAATATAATCCTGGCTCTATTCGTTTCCGTGGGATGAGTGCAAAAACTATCTTTGACGGTACAGTTCCTTTCGATATGAAAGAACATTTTGTACGTGCAAAATTCCAAGAAGTAAAAGATTGGGAAAAATATTTGAAATAATGAATGATCTGCAACTGTTTTGACATCATAAAAAGGAGTGCGGAAAATGGAACAATTGGCACAACGGAAGAAAAAAATCGTGATTGGTGTAAGTGGCGCTTCAGGCACCATTTATGCCATCAACCTAGTGAAGAAACTAAAAGAATATCCGATGGTAGAAACACACGGAATCATCAGTCCATGGGCAAAACAGAACTTAAAGCTGGAATCCGACTTATCACTAAATGAATTCGAAAGCCTGTTTGATTACCATTATTCAAACAAAGATTTAGGTGCTGCTGTCGCCAGCGGATCATTTTTGACCGATGGAATGATCATCGTACCGGCAAGTATGAAAACAGTCGCAGGTATCTCTGTTGGTTTAGGCGACAACCTGATTGCACGTGCTGCTGATGTAACAATGAAGGAGCAACGAAAGTTAGTCATTGTTCCTCGTGAAACGCCATTAAATGCCATTCACTTGGAAAACTTGACTAAATTAGCACGACTAGGTGTGCAAATCATACCACCGATCCCTGCTTTTTATAATCAGCCTCAAACGATCCAAGATCTTGTTGATCACCATACAATGAAACTTTTGGATCAATTTGGGATTGTAAATGAGCATTCAAAACGTTGGCAAGGTGATTAATATGGAAAAAGAAACGATAGTTGAAGTAACAAAACTAGATTTCACGATCCAAGCTGCTGTTAAAGTAATTGGTAAAGACTTATTGATTACTTTAACAGGCGGAGATACACCACATATCGGAACAGTCACTACATTTTCTCGTAATACAGAGATGCAAACTGTACGTTTCCCTAGCCACGATGGTCGGTTCCATAAAGACGATGTCTTAGCCGAAAAAATAGCTGTGATCATCAAAACTGCCGTTCCGGGAAGTTGTACGATCACTTCCGGTATCCATGTTGACCATATCTCCAATGCACAAATCAACGCCTCTTTTCCGATGTCAGAAGAGTTAGGTTACAAGATTTTAGATTGGTTGGAAAAAATAGATTTCCATATCAAAGAACCAGTTTATTATAAAGATGGTGAAAAACCATTATGAAAGAAGAGGTTGTGAAATCAGCGTTATGACCTGAGTATGAGAGAAAAAAATGGAAAAATAGCTTCTCATATTTTGCCGTTTTTGAGCTAATACCGAGGGACAGCTGATTGAACGCCGTTTATCAAGAGGTTGTGATAAAGCCGCTTCGTTTCGAGTAGTAAGAAAAATTTTGTAAACATGGGTTTCCACATTTTTGCATAAATTTGACTTACTACCGAGAAACTGGCTTTTGAACACCGTTTATCAAGAGGTTGTGACACGTCTTTTGTCACAACCTCTTTTATTTTTGCTTCACTGTAACTGCTACAATATCACCGATTTCTTTACCGATGTTTTTACGAATATCTTTTCGTAGTCCAAGGATGTAGCAGACTGAACCATCTGGATTTTTCACACCCATATTCACGATACTGCCTTCGTACGGCACATTGTCAAAAGTTGCTTGGACTTTAACTCTTCCAGCACCGAATTCTTTTCTTATATCATACGGAAAAATAATATATGCCCCGCCCTTGCCGACTTCGGAAGCATAGATTTTTGATTCAAAAGAATAAATTTCCCTCATTTTATTTCTCCTATTTTTTACATCTAGTATAGCATAGCAAAAAAAAGAAGGAACTGTGACAAAAGTCTTGTCGCAGTTCCTTTTTTCGAATAAACGGTGTTCAAAATATTATTCGCCTTTTGCTTCTTTCACTAATTTTGCGAATGCTTGTTGTTGGAATTCAGCAGCTAAGGCTTTCGTACGTTGTTCTTGCTCTGCTTTGCTCATTTTTGGATTTTCAGTCATTGCTTTTACCATACCGTCTTGAACATAAGCTTTTGCTTCACTTTCCATCGTACTTTGCTGTTTCTTCACTAATTCAGCTAACTTGGCTGCTTGGTCCGTACTTAATTCTACCCATGTCTCTGGGATTTTGAATGTATTCACTCGGCTGTCATATTCGTGATTGTTATCAGCAATATTGAACCAGAATTTATACATGTCGTTTTTGTATTCCCAATAAGTAGTTTTCGTCACTTTTTCAGCATCGCCGTCTGTCTTTTCTACTTTATTTGTTTCGTTATCCGTACCAGTTGCTTTTGGTTTTTCTTGTTTTTCATTTGTTCGGTAAAGATACACTTTTTCTTTTCCATTCCCTAAAGCTTTATACAAAAGCATATCTGCTCCTTGGGAATCAGCACTGGAAACAATTTTTTCTGTTTTTGTTTCCGTTACTTTTTCCATTCCAAAGTGATTGGACAAATTAGCGACGATCAAACTTAGTGAAGCGACGAAGATTAGTCCGAAAATCAAAGATAAAAAGGTTTGCCATGTTTTTTTAGCGAACACGTTCGTTAAAGCAAAAGCAAGCAAGCTGACAATCAAAACTCCAATAATCATGCATTATCCCCCGCTTTCGTTAGAACAGGTTCTTTTTTCTTCAATAAAAAGGCAATAATAAAGCCAAGGATCCCAAAGATGATCGCTACGATAAACGCGGCATGGTAACCTGACAGTGTGGCATTGATTGCCTGATCTTTATAAGCTAATGGTGTATTATCCAATACAGATTTGCTTGGGATATTTACTTTTGTCACATTCGTCAACACACTGATCAAAATAGCTGTACCAATCGAGCTTGCGATTTGACGGAATGTATTATTTACCGCTGTCCCGTGACTGATCAAGTTATTTGGCAATGCATTCATACCAGAAGTCGTTACCGGCATCATGACCATGGAGATCCCAAACATACGGATTGCATAAAGGATCACGATATATAAAACTGGAGTCGTTTTTGTCAAGAAAGCAAATGGTGCAGTTGCGGCTGTCAAAATGAACATCCCTGTGATGGCTAAACGTTTCGCGCCATATTTATCGAAAATCGCACCCGTAACAGGCATCATAGCCCCCATGATCAATGCACCCGGCAACAACATCAAGCCAGAATGGAATGCTGATTCTCCACGAATATTTTGAATATACAATGGTACGACCATTTCTGCCCCTACCATCGCCATATTTGTTACACCAGCTAAAACAGCGGCAATCGTGAATGTAGATGATTTGAATACGCGAAGTTCCAAGAATGGATGTTCCAAATGTAATTGACGCCATGAAAACAATGCGATGAAAATCACACCAACAACTAAGAAACCAATTACTTTCAAGCTTCCCCAGCCGTCATCTCCTACACTAGAAAATCCGTAAAGCAAACTACCGAATCCAATCGTTGATAAAATAGCGGATAAAATATCAATGCTAGGATTTGACAATGGAATAACGCTCTTCATTAGGAAGAATGCTAAAACCAAGACAAGAACAACGATTGGCAGTACCATACCAAACAAGTCACGCCAATGGTAGTTATCAATGATATAACCAGATAATGTAGGGCCTAAAGCAGGAGCAAGTCCAATAACGATCCCTGACATCCCCATTGCTGATCCTCTTTTTTCTGGCGGGAAAATAGATAGCATGATATTTTGCAATAATGGCATCGATACTCCCACACCGCAAGCTTGGATCAAGCGACCGATTAGTAATGTACTAAAATTAGGTGCTGTAAAGCAAGTAATTGTTCCGATCAAAAAGATCGTCATGGCAGAAAGATATAAATTTCTTGAACTGAATTTATTGATCAGCCATGCTGTTATTGGGATCATGATCCCGTTGACTAGCAAGAAACCAGTCGTTAACCATTGCACATCAGACGCTGAAATATCGAAAGCTTTCATCAATGTAGGAAAAGCTGTCGTCAATAAGGTCTGATTCAAAACGGTACAAAATGTACCAATTAATAAGACAACAACTAAAAGTGTCCGATTATATGGTTTTCCGTAAATATCTACGGGTTGGTTGTTACTCATATTTCTCCTTCTTTCTGAATTTTTTCTGAAACTACTAGAATACTTTAGTCCTAAATTCGCTATTTGTCAACCTACTTGACACATAAGTTAATACGGATATAATTAAGGGAAGCAAGAGGACAAAAGGAGTGACAAAAATGGTTGGGGCTTCCCTTAAACGTTTGTTGGAAAATGATCAATTGGTTGTTGGCATCAGTGAATTAAGTGATATCGTAGGTGTGTCTCCACGTCAATTAAGGTATTGGGAACAAAAGGGATTCATTCGTTCGATCGAAGCTGATGCGAATTGTCCTAGAAAATATCGTTTACCTACAGTCATAAAAGTAGAACTGATCAAAAAATATTTAGATGACGGATTTACTTTGTCAAAAGCTGCAGAAAAGGCAGAAATCCGCCAAAAGAAAATGCACCATGTCCGTAAAGTTTTTTCAAAAGCAATCAAAGATATCGAATTGATCGACGAACGCTATACGATTTTACAAATTGGTAACTTCAAAGAAGAGAATGCTAAGATGTACATCATTCATGACAACGAGACAGACGAATTAACTTACAAGCTCCTTCCTGTCGATGAAAAAGCTGACTACGAACAGCTGTTAAAAGAACTCTAAACGCCACTAATCTCCTAAGTACCAAGCTTTTTAATAAGTAGATGCTACATAAATACTTGAAAAAAGGCCTGTTTGAACATAAGAATATCCGAACGGTGATCTGCGTTTCTTTCATATAGAAAGGAATTCTCCATCACTGTTCGGATATTTTTTTATTTTTTTCGGTTACTTTCTTCTAATACATCTGTTAGCCAATTTGCATATTCTGTTTCCCGATTGATCGCATGCGCTAAAATCAGGTAGTGTCCGTAATTTTCATGTTTTTCTTTTTCAGTAGGAAAGATCGTTTTTTTTCGCTCTAATAGATGAAGTCGTTTTTCTTCATGAAGGTCACGCTGCTGCTGAATAATTTCTACTAATGCCGGATCATTCACGTCTTTGACGAAATACAATTTCAGAACAAATTCGTCTCGATTAACCGGTAGTTCATTGGTGGGTGTATGAATCCACTCTGCCAATTGTTCCTTCCCTTCTTCTGTTAATTCATAAACTTTCTTTTCCAATTTTTCACCTGTGATCTCTACTTGATGCTGAATGATTCCTTGCTCTTCCATTTTTGCAAGTTCAGGATAAATCTGACTATGTTTTGCTTGCCAAAATTCTCCTATTTCATTTTTGAACGATTGATTCAATTCATATCCTGTCATCTTCTTCTTACTTAATAACCCTAACAAAATATATCGAAGTGTATTTTTTCTTGCCATCAGTTTTCCCTCCTTGACAAATCTTTAAATCCATTCTATCATAAATGAGTAATCGAAAACATGTAGTTTATTACATGTTTTAATTTATAAGGAGATGCTTAAACATGAAAGAATTTAAAGAATTGGAAGATTTTATTGGAACTCACTTTATCTATACGTATGATAATGGTTGGGAATATGAATGGTATGCCAAAAATGACCATACTGTTGATTACCGTATCCATGGCGGAATGGTCAAAGGCCGTTGGGTAAAAGACCAAGAAGCTGATATCGTTAAATTGACGGACGGCGTATTCAAAATCACTTGGACAGAGCCAACAGGGACAGACGTGGCATTGGACTTTATGCCAAATGAAAAGAAACTTCACGGAATGATCTTTTTCCCTAAATGGGTTGAAGAACAGCCAGAAATCACTGTTACTTTCCAAAACGAACATATCGCAGAAATGGAAGCAGCTCGTGAAAAATATGAAACTTATCCAAAATTACTTGTTCCTGAATTTGCTACTATCACTTATATGGGTGATGCAGGTATAGACAATGAAGATGTTATTAGCGAAGAACCATACGATGGAATGCCAGATGATATCCGTAGCGGAAAATATTTCGATGAAAATTATAAACGAGTAAAATAAGGTTGTGAAAGAGAGGTTGTGAAATCAGCGTTCTGACCTGAGTATTAGAGAAAGAAACGGAAAAATAGTTCCTCATGTTTTGCCGTTTTTTGAGCTAATACCGAGGGTCAGCTGATTGAACACCGTTTAAGAAAGAGGTTGTGAAAGAAGTGGTCAGCTTCAAGAAATAAGAAGGAATTTACGGAAATTGCTTCTCAAATTTTTGTAAAATTTCGGCTTATTTCCGAAGAAGCTACTTTTGGAACACCGTGAATCAGAGGTTGTGAAAAAGCTGTTCTGCATCAAGTAATAAGAACAGCCAAATAAAAATAGCTCCTCATATTTTTTGTTTGGTTGGGCTTATTACCGCAGATGCAAGCTTTTGAACACCGTTTATCAAGAGGTTGTGAAATCAGCGTTTTGACCTGAGTATTAGAGAAACAAATGGAAAAATAGTTCCTCATATTTTGCCGTTTGTTGAGCTAATACCGAGGGTCAGCTGATTGAACACCGTTTATCAAAGGTCGTAACAACTGCATATTCACACAGTTAAATTAGTGACTTCAAAATGAAATAATGCTCCCAGCCTAATTTTTTGCTGGGAGCATTATTTCGTTATTCTGTTCATCAAAAATCAGCGTTTTGATTCCATTTCATCACAAGTTCCTCCTCATTTACTGCTTCATCTTTTTGCTGTGTTTGAATTGTAAAACCTTGTGAAAGATAGAAATGAATAGCTGATTGATTTTTTTGATAGCCTGTCAAAGTCAGTGTTTTATTGGTTTCTTTTATTTTTTTCATTAGTTGCGTACCGATTCTTTGTTGCCGGTATTCCCTTTTCACAAAGATTCCTGCGATAAACTGATCAATCACCCCAGCAAAACCAATAATTTCTTGATCTATTTCTGCTAAGTAAATCACTGCATCTGGTAAAGCTTTCCTAACAGATTCTACTTGATTCTCCCAATAAGTTGATGGAATGAATTCATGAGAATCCAAGTTAGCATGCAGCCAAATCGATAGAACAGATTCCAGTTCTTTGGCAGACAATTTTGTTGTTGTGCGGATCATTTTTTCTCTCCTTACTTATTCATTGATTTTAAAATAAAAACCATTTTTTTGAAGCTCTTTTACAAGTTTTCGCCCCTCAAAAAAGTATATCTTCTCTTGTTTTACTTTTCTAATACCAAAAGAAACAGCAACTTTAGGATCATCAGCTGAAACGATTCGATAAGTCCCACCAGGCAATTGATCCAGCTTGACTTTCCCATGATGGTCGCTTTGTACTGAAAACGGCACACCATTTCTAGTAAGTATTTTTTTCTTATGTTTCAAAATGAATGAACTACCATTTACCGGTTTCCCTGACGAATCACTAATAATAAATGAAAAATCAAGCACTTTTTTACTTAATCTATACTGATAGATTAGTCGTCCGATAAACACTAACAGTATGACTACAGCTATTATCGTTCCTGCAAGAATAAACCATTGCCTCATGGTTCTTTCCTGATTTCCTTTTCCTTCTTCTTTTTTTACCGATTCGTTATAAGGAATCCGATGTCCTGTCACTAGCAAACGATGCGTGTTGATCATATACGGCGTACATGTAAGCAAGGTAACTAAGTCTTCTCCTTCTGCAATCGTTAGAACAGACGTGTCATCTGGCAGTACCACTTGTATATTTTTAACTTGATAAGCCAATTTCTCCCCCAAAACAGTCAAAATAAACGTGTCTCCGTTTTCTAAACGATCTAATTCGGTAAATAACCGTCGATTAGGTAAACCGCTGTGAGCAGAGATCACTGAATGCGTCGAATTTCCACCAAGCGGGAAAGAGGTTCCTTGCAAGACGCCTGCTCCATTTTCAAGGATCCTACCATTGAGCCGATCATAAAGTGAAATATTTAATTGGATCTTAGGTATATTGATACTTCCGATCAGCCATTCCTCTAATTGGCTGGATGTTGTACTTTCATTTCTGTTCTTTTCATTGAAAGGATCAGTACCAGGATTGAATCCTTGGTCAGTTAATCGTTGGTTTTTCTCCTCCATTTTCTTTCGCTGCACTTCAATTTCAGCTGCGGTCCGTTTTTGTACTTGTTCGATACGTTTTTGATCAATAAAACTATTTAAAGAATCCACATAAAATGGATATAAAGCGATCAGTAACCCTACGACGATACATATTAATAAAAACAAACGAAACAAAAGTCGACGAGACTGTTTTTGCTTACTCTGCTTCACATGTGTCCTCCCTTGCAAGTTTTTTTGTTCTTTCTTTTATTATATGGGTTCAGGAAAAAAATAGAAAATGAAAGCCGATGAGGTTGTGAAAAAGCTGTCCTGCATCAAGTAATAAGTACAGCCAAAAAAAATAGCTACTCATATTTTTTGTTTGGTTGGGCTTATTACCGCAGATGCAAGCTTTTGAACACCGTTTAAGGAAGAGGTTGTGAAAACTGCGTTATGCTTTGAGTAATAAGAGCGCTAGTCAGAAAATAGCTTCTCATATTTTCTAGGCTAGTGAGCTTATTACCGAGAAGCAGCTGATTGAACACCATTTAAGGAAGAGGTTGTGAAAACTGTGTTATGTTTTGAATAATAAGAGCGCTAGTCAGAAAATAGCTTTTCATATTTTCTAGGCTAGTGAGCTTATTACCGAGAAGCAGCTGATTGAACACCGTTTACCGAGAGGTCATGAAAAAGCTACTTTGTTTCGAGTATTAAGAAAAATTCTGTTTCAAAACAAGGAGATGCAACAAAACTTATGTCGCATCCTCTCTCCTTAGAACTTTCACTTATGTTTTTCTTGTAAAATTCATAAATATTTTCATGAATTTTCTAATTTCTTGCCTACCTCTCGCATAGGATATATGATGAATTTATCTAAAGTTTGCAAAGGAGTTCGACAATTGAAAAAATATGGCCCATTTTTAGCAATTTTTTTCATTGCTTTGGCATTTCTCATGCCTCATTTATTCACACATAAACTAATTTTGGGTGCTGATGCCCCATTCCATTACAATCGGTTCTATGATGCCGCGCAACAAATTAAATATGGGGATTTCCATTATTTTCCTTCCCTTTATGGATTCCAGCAAAGTGGCAGGATCGTGAATGCCGTTTACGGCCCATTTTTCGCTTATTTACAAGGATTGATCGTGTTGCTTGCAGGTAGCTGGTTTCATTATCAGATTCTTTCAAATTTCATTCTTTATCTTATTTCAGGATTTTCTATGCTGATTTTACTGAGATATGTCAATATTCGAAATTGGGTAAGTGTACCAGTAGCCGTTTTATTCATGAGTACGTATTCTATTCAATACTGGTCTATCAACCAAGGATTCACTAGCTGGGGGACTTGTTTTTATCCTTTATGTATGATCCCTATTGCTGATTTCGTCCTTCATAAAAAGTTCCCTGTTATCAAAGTCGCTGTCTCAGTGGGACTTATGACACAGATCCATTTACTGTCTTCGATCATGTTAGCTTTGATGTATATCCCTTTTTATCTTTATTACTTTTTTAACCAGACTGAAAAAGGAAAAGCACTGCTTCAACTGATTAAGTCGGTCTTGCTTTATTTTGTTCTGACAGCAAATATTTGGGCAGGATTAGCTATTGTTTACAGTGGGAATAAGATTCTTCCTCCCTTTGTTAACAGAGAAATGAGTCAAAAGGCGATAGATCTGGATGGCAGTTATTGGCTCCATTACCCTAAGGCCTTTCCTATATTGATATTATCAGGTTTTTTGCTTTTTATTTTCTTTCAACAAAAGAACACCTTATTCCAAAAAATCGTGTTGTACACAAGTCTTGTTTTCTTTTTTCTTTCTACTAGCTTGATTCCATGGACGACATTGATCGAAAAAAATGTGCCTTTTATTAGTTTGATCCAGTTTCCATTTCGATTTTTCGTGCCATTTACGCTATTGCTTCTACTTTACCTTGCCCTTTCACTGAACCAGTGGTCTGAACAAAAGTGGTTCCGTCTTTTAAGTATATTTGGCATTCTTATTTTTTCAGCACAGACGATCCAGAACTTATACCAGCATCTGGAAAAGTGGGAAAATGAAACATTTGTCAGTCGACATACTTATCTATTCGATACGCCGGAAGAAGCAAGGAAAACATTCTTCAGCAAAGATATGTCTACCAGCTTGTTCGTTTTCCAAAAAACCACACCTGACTATCTGCCAATCTATAAGGAGACAAAAGACAATAAATACGACCGGTATAACGAAGAAATACTAGAAAACGAAACAACTTTTATAAAAACACATCCAGGCGGTCTTCTGACAATCAAGTGGAAAAACACTGGGGACAAAACTGTTCATATCCCTGTTATCGTCTACGATCGGACTGTGCTACAGCAAAATGGAAAAACATTGACTGATTATGAAGTAACAGATATCGGGACCCCAATCGTGAAGCAGCAAAAAGGAATCAACGAGCTCACGCTTCATTATCAAACGCCAATCTATTTCTATTTCATTCTTTCTCTTACTTTGATTGGCTGGTTTACCTTGCTATGTTTATTTATTTATCATAGATACAAGCTTTTACGTGCTTAGGCAAAAGGGATAAATACATCCGATCAAAAAACTCTCCAAACGGTATAATCGTTTGGAGAGTTTTATTTTAATCAGTTTTTTTATGTTATATGTTATATTTTTTATTCGTTCACATCTAATTCGATTTCCACCCCGTAGTGATCACTGATGATTGGACTATCGATCCCATCAAAAATCCGTTGATATTTTTTAACCTGCATTCCTTCAGGGACGAAAATAAAATCTATACGCAATTTTTCTGTATTTTGTTCCCAACCATCGATTTTCTTTTCCACAGTAGCTGCTTTTCCTTTTTCATTCGCGACAACATACGAATCTTGAAGAAGAAGGCAACTTTCTCTTACAGTATAATAACCTTGAGAGTCTACTGGATTATTGAAATCACCTAGGAAAAAAAGTGGTACGCGAGTTTCCAAAAAGTAGTTTTCCAAGTTTTTCCACTCAAAATAAAAGCCACTTTTTTTATCTGTCCACCAAGAAAAGTGGCAGCTCGAGACAAAAATGTCCTGATCATCTATCTTTGTTTTCCCAATCAAGATCTTGCGTGTCTGATAATCTTCTTTCTTTTGAGATTGGGAGACGGTAAGGACCTGACTTTCCAATGTTTTTTTCGCAAGCAGTGCATTTCCTTCTTCATATTTATCATAACCGATGTGGCTCATTTCCCAACTCCAAAAATACTCTTTTCCGTGTTCCTTTAAAAGCTGAACTAAACGGTAGGCAAAATTATCTTTACGGATAGGTACTTGATTCTTTACCGGACAGAACTTCATTAGCTTCGCAGGTTCTACTTCTTCAGATTCCAGTAATTGGTTGATTTCTTGTAAAGCAATCACTTCATAATCTTCTAACAGGATCTTATCTGCTAATTCTTGCAATTTTTTCTCTGGTTCTGGCTCAAGCCAGCTATGCGTGTTGAGTGTCATGAATTTCATTGGTTTTCTCCTTGTCTTCATTTCGAAACAAAAGGGTTGTGACAAAATTTTTGTCACAACCTCTCCAGCAAATAGTGTTCTCCTGCTAACTCCTCAGTAATAAGCTCAATGGACCAGGAGCTATTTTTTGTTTGGCTGTTTTTATCACTTGGTGCAGGGCAGCTTTTTCACGACCTCTCCACTAAACAGTATTCAAACTGCTGCTTCTCGGTAATAAGCTCACTAGCCTAGAAAATATGAGAAGCTATTTTCTGACTAGCGCTCTTATTACTCAAAGCATAACGCAGTTTTCACAACCTCTTCCTTAAACGGTGTTCAAAAGCTTGCATCTGCGGTAATAAGCCCAACCAAACAAAAAATATGAGTAGCTATTTTTTTTGGCTGTACTTATTACTTGATGCAGGACAGCTTTTTCACAACCTCTCGATAAATGATGTTCAATCAGCTGACCTTCGGTATTAGTTCAAAAAACGGCAAAATACGAGGAGCTGTTTTTTCGTTTTGTTTCTCTAATACTCAGGTCAGGGCAATGATTTCACAACCTCACCTTACATTTTAATGGAGCCGATCACTTTACCAGCTGTCACTGTACCTAATTGCTTGATCACTACTTCTTCTACTTTATCGTTTGTAAATACGATCATGATCGTTGGATCTTTTTCTTCGTTTTGGATCACATCAAGATCCATCTCAGCTAATTTCGTTCCTGTTCCTACTTCTTGGCCTTCTTTGACAGCAATCTCAAAAGCTGGCTGATTCATTTGGACTGTATCGATTCCCATATGGATCAAAACTTCGATACCATCTTTCGTCTCCAGCCCAATTGCATGTTTGCTTGGGAAAATACTTGTCACTTTTCCAGCGATCGGCGCAACAACTTCTCTTGATGTTGGAATAACAGCAAAGCCGTCACCCATCATTTTTTGTGAGAATACCGGATCTTTTACTTCAGATAAAGGAATCACTTCTCCAGAAGCTGCGGAAACTAGTTCTTGTTCTATACCTAAGTATTGCTTACTATCTGCTTGTCTATTTCCTGTAGAAACCATTTCTGGCTCTGGAATCTCTGCTCCTGATTGCAGCAGATCTTCGATATCTGATTTCAAGACATCTGCTTTTGGTCCATAAACTGCTTGGACTCCATTGTCTTTGACGATCAATCCCATCGCCCCTGCTCGTTTCCAGGCTTCTTCAGTCCCTACTTTTTCTCGATCATTTACACTTACGCGTAACCGAGTCATACAAGCATCGACATCTTTGATATTTTCTTTTCCTCCCAGCAAATGAATGATCTGGACCACTTGCTGATCTGCTGTTCCTGTTCCGCTGTTAGATACAACGGTTTCTTCACTGTCATTGTCGTAATTTCCGTTACGTCCCGGTGTAGCAAAGTTGAATTTTTTGATCAAGAAATTTGCTAAGAAATACGTAACAACACCAAAAGCGATCACACACAACACGAAGTTGATAAGATCTCCACCTAAACCCGCTTTGATAGCTAACGGTGTCCGAGTCAGCAATTCGATATTCCCAAATGAATGGACCCGCAATGGCAAGATATCTGCCATCGCAAATGCAGCCCCTTGGATCACTGAATAAATGACATATAATGGCACAGCAGCAAACATAAACATGAACTCCAATGGTTCTGTTACACCTGTTAGAAAGACAGCCAACGCTGCTGAAAAATACATTGATTTATATCTTGCTTTCTTATCAGGATCGACATTACGATACATCGCAAAAGCCATTCCCATCAAGATACCTGAAGAACCAATCATTTGTCCTACTTTGAAACGAGCCGGCGTCCAGTTATGCAACACAAACTCATATTGCGACATATCCCCTGCACCTTTAAGATTCACTAAATCAGTGGCCCAAGCCAACCATAACGGATCTTGCCCAAATACTTGTGTCCCCGCCTGTGCGCCTGATAAAATCTCATACGATCCGCCAAGCTGTGTATAGTTGATAGGAATCGTCAGCATATGATGCAATCCAAATGGCAATAGTAAACGTTCTAATGTTCCAAATAAAAACGGTGCTAGAATCGGTGCGCTTTCTTGTGATTCTGCGATCCATAAACCAAAATTATTGATTCCAGCCTGTACGTTTGGCCACACCACAGCAAGAATCAATGCCACGATTGTTGACCATAAGATAACAACAAACGGAACAAAGCGCTTTCCATTAAAAAATGACAAAGCATCCGGCAATTTTCTATAATTATAGTACTTATTATAAGCCATTGCCCCGACAAATCCAGCGATGATCCCTACGAATACTCCCATATTCAAAGCTGGTGCTTCCAATACACTTGTAAAAAATCCTTTAACCATGATCTTCGTACCGAACAGAGTGTGGGTAAATGCATCTTCATTCGCAAGCATGTCACTTGTGACACCAAAGATAGCCCCAGTGATCCGATTGATCAAAATAAATGAGATCCCAGCTGCAAATGCTCCGCCTGCTCTTTCTTTTGCCCAACTTCCTCCTATTGCTAAAGCAAATAAAATATGAAGATTACCAATAATTGCCCAACCAATATTTTCAATTACTCCGCCCGTTGTGACAAGCGGCGTCCAATCAGGATTGATCAAGGGAATTGATTTCCCTATACTGATCATCAACCCAGCTGCCGGCATAACTGCTACCACAACCATTAAAGCCTTTCCAAATTTTTGCCAAAACTCAAAACTAAATATCTTTTTCATTCCGTTTAGCTCCTTTACGCAATCGATTTCGTTAAACGTATTATAGCGTGCGTTTTCTTTTTTGTAAATGCTTTATTTTTTATTTTTCTGTCTATACCATTCTATAAAACCTATAATGCGTGTGTTTCCTTCTATAATTTTCTCCTAAAAATTTATTTTTTTATGCTTTTTTCTATGAAATATTTTCTTTTGTCTATTGACTTGTGCAATCGGTTGCGTTTATTATGAACGTATAAAACAGCTCATTAGGAGGAGAAAAATGAAACAGATCAAACGACTATTTGCTATTGATCCATGGAAAATCAGCACGACACAATTAGATAAAAAAAATCTTCGACTGCAAGAATCTTTAACAAGTATTGGGAACGGTTATATGGGGATGCGCGGGAACTTTGAAGAAACTTACTCAGGGGACCACCATCAAGGTACTTATTTGGCGGGTGTCTGGTATCCCGATAAGACACGTGTCGGCTGGTGGAAAAATGGTTATCCAGAATACTTTGGAAAAGTGATCAACGCCTTGAACTTTATCGCGATAGATATTTCGATCAACGATCAGCTGATCGACTTGGCTTCTTTGGAACCAGAAGACTTTTACTGGGAATTAGATATGAAAAATGGTGTATTATCTCGTACATTCACAATCACTACTTCTACTAATAAAGTACGCATTTCCTTCGAACGTTTTCTGAGCATTGTCAAAAAAGAATCAGCTTATATCTATTTAACTATAGAAATGCTTGAAGGTAGCGGAACAGTCAAACTCGTATCAAAATTGGATGGAAATGTTCAAAACGAAGACAGCAACTATGATGAACATTTTTGGAATGAGATTGATTGTGGAACTATAGAAGAAATCGGCTATTTGACGACTAAAACTATTCCAAACAACTTTGGGATTGAACAATTTACTGTTACTGCAGCAATGCGCCATTTCGTTAATGGAAAATCAGTCATCCCTGACTATCACGAAGATACTTTAGCATTACATGGTTGCTTGTCTGCAGAATTATCTCAAGGTGAGACATGGTCAGTGGAAAAAGAAATTATCGTTCTTACTAGTAGAGATATTCCAGAAGCGCAGCAAGCAGAAAAAGCTGTCTCAGAATTAACGAACCAGACAAACAATTATATCCAAGCAAAAGAAGAGCAAACAGCGGCTTGGGCAGAACGATGGAAGCTTGCCGATGTGGTCATCGAAGGAGACGAAGAAGCACAACAAGGTATTCGATTCAATTTGTTCCAACTATTCTCTACTTACTACGGCGAAGATGAACGATTAAATATCGGCCCCAAAGGATTCACAGGAGAAAAATACGGCGGAGCCACTTACTGGGATACAGAAGCGTATGCTGTCCCTCTTTATCTTGCTTTAGCCAAACCTGAAGTAACTAAGAATCTGCTGAAATATCGGCATAATCAACTGCCGCAAGCAATCCACAACGCTCAGCAACAAGGATTAAAAGGCGCGCTTTATCCTATGGTCACCTTCACTGGTGTCGAATGCCATAACGAGTGGGAAATCACATTCGAGGAGATTCACCGAAATGGCGCGATTGCCTATGCAATCTACAATTATACGAATTACACCGGCGATACGGAATATTTGAAAAATGAAGGACTGGAAGTTTTAGCAGAAATCGCACGCTTCTGGGCAGACCGTGTCCATTTTTCAAAACGAGCAAATAAATACATGATCCACGGTGTGACCGGCCCAAACGAATATGAGAACAATATCAATAACAATTGGTATACAAATACGATCGCAGCTTGGGTCTTGCGTTACACGCGAGAAAATTATTTAACTTATCAAAAAGAAGCTGCTATCACTATCAGCGAAGAAGAACTAGCCAAATGGAAAGATATCGCAGAGAACATGTACTTCCCAGTTGACGAAGAATTAGGAATCTTTGTCCAGCATGACACATTCTTAGATAAAGATCTCATGCCTGTATCCGATATTCCCACAAGCGATCTTCCTCTGAATCAGCATTGGTCTTGGGACAAAATCCTTAGATCTTGCTTCATCAAGCAGGCAGATGTACTACAGGGGATTTATTTCTTCAATGATACTTTTACAAAAGAAGAAAAACAAAAAAACTTTGATTTCTATGAACCAATGACTGTCCATGAGTCTTCCCTTTCGCCAAGTATCCATTCGATTTTAGCAGCAGAATTAGGAATGGAAAGCAAAGCTGTAGAAATGTACCAGCGAACAGCTCGCTTGGATTTGGATAATTACAATAACGACACAGAAGACGGCTTGCACATCACTTCCATGACTGGTAGCTGGTTGTCGATCGTCCAAGGGTTTGCTCAAATGAAAACTGCCCATGATCAGTTGAGATTCGCACCATTTCTGCCAAAAACTTGGAAAGCTTATTCTTTCCATATCAATTATCGCGGACGTTTATTGTTCATCTCAGTCACAGATGAACAAGTTACTTTCGAGTTATTAGAAGGTTCTCCTCTAGAAATTTACGTCTATGAACAGTCTTATTCTTTAGCGGATCGTCTAGAAATAACGCTAAGAAAGGAGGAAGCAAATGTTTAAAGGGGTATTGTTTGATTTAGACGGTGTCATTACCGATACTGCTGAATTCCATTATCGTGCTTGGCGAAAGCTTGGTCAGGAAATCGGCATTACGATCGACCGCACATTCAACGAACAGCTAAAAGGTGTCAGCCGAGAAGACTCACTCTCTTTGCTTTTAGCTTATGGCGGAAAAGAACACTCTTTTTCAAAGGAAGAATTTGCAGAATTAGCGAAAAGAAAAAACGATTATTATTTAGAGATGATCCAGACGATCGAACCAAAAGATGTCTTCCCCGGGGTCGTGCCTTTACTGGATTCTTTAAAAGAAGAAAAAATCAAGATTGCTCTTGCTTCTGCAAGTAAAAATGGGCCTTTCCTACTTGAAAAAATGGGTCTTACACCTTACTTTGATGCTATTGCCGACCCGGCAGAAGCAACAAACGGAAAACCTGCGCCAGATATCTTCCTCCTTGCAGCAAAAGCTGTCGGACTAAAAGCAGAAGAATGTATCGGGATCGAAGACGCGCAAGCCGGTATCCAAGCCATCCTCTCAAGTGGTGCTCAACCAATTGGCGTGGGACGTGCTGAAGACCTTGGAGAGGAGATCCCGCTTGTCCCTGATACGACTTTTCTTACGATCGATTACTTGAAAGAAAAGTGGCATGACCATGGATAATCCAGAAATCTCCGTCGTACCAGTTCCAGAGACTGAAATAAAAAAAGTCACATTGAAGAACGACTACTTAGAAGTCGTTCTTCTCAATTACGGTGCCCGCCTGCACCAAATCTTCGCACCAGACAAAGAAGGAAAATCAGAAAATGTTTTATTGTCTTACGATCGTTTCGAAGATGTTCTAACAGACAAAAGCTTTTTTGGAGCAACTGTCGGACCTGTAGCCGGAAGGATCCGGGATGCTTCTTGGGGTGAGCATAGATTGGAGAAAAACTGCGGATCACACCATATCCACGGTGGCACGAAAGGCTGGTCTTTCCAATTTTGGGAAGTAGAAGTTTTCAAAACTCCTTCATCAATAGGCGTGGTCTTTTACTTAAAAGATGAATTTTCTACCTATCCAGGACCAATCACTGCTACGATCACTTACCGTTTGACAAAAAACGAGTTAGAGATGACGACCTCTGCCAGTAGCCTGGTCGAAACCATCTGCAATCCGACCAATCATGCCTACTTCAACCTTTCAGGAAATGGAAAAAGAGACATCTATGACCATCAGTTAACGGTCTTCTTAGATGGTATAATTGAATTAGATCAAGAAAAACTACCTACTGGAAATTGGACGAAAAAAGAAGACCTGCCCATCGACTTTAGAAAATCTCCAACACTGCAAGAAATCCTTGCTTGTTATCCAGCTGGACTAGATGATGTATTTCTTTTGCATCATCCTAGGCTTTCCAGAACTTCCTTACAATTATTCGAGAAGCATTCTGGTCGTCAAATGACTATAGCAACTTCCAATAAAAGTATGGTATTATTTTCTACGACTGGATTTGAAGCTGATTTCTCTGTCAACGGAAAACAGATGCATTCAAACTACGGATTAGCAATCGAACCGCAAGAAATCCCTGATATCGTTCATTTCCCCAACTTTGGATCGATCAACCTCCATCCTGGTCAAGAACGGATCAGTCAGACGATTTATCGGTTCTCTGCACAATAACAAGAGAAAGGTGTTTTTATCATGGCTATTACCGTAAAAGATGTGGCGAAAAAAGCCGGTGTTGCTACCTCGACCGTCTCTCGTGTTATCAATGATCATCCTAGTATTTCCGAAGCAACAAAGAAGAAAGTCCGAAAAATCATGGATGAACTAGGTTATGTTCCTAACATGACTGCCCGCAATCTAGGAAAACGCATTTCTAGTGCCATCGGCGTGATCTTACCCCCTCTTGATTCAAAAGAGCGGATTGGGAATCCCTTTTATCTTGAGATCATGGAAGCAATCAACGAAGAAGCTCGGAATTATGATATGACGACAGCGATTGCTACTGCTAAAAATTTTGATTTACTGTTAGAGAACGTCCAGCGTATGCATCTACAAAAACAAGTAGATGGTTTTATTCTAGTGTATTCAGATAGTCAAGACCCTGTCATTGATTATTTATACCAAAACCACATCCCTTTCACTTTGATCGGACAGCCTTATCATCACGAAAACGAAATCGTTTATGTAGATAATGACAACCAGCTTCTAGGCAAACAAGCAACAGAATTTTTGATCCAGAATGGACATAAGAATATCCTATTCGTGACGAATACGACTCATGAGAGTTTGTATTTCGAACGATATTTCGGTTATCAAAAAGCGATGATGATGGCTGATCTTCCTGCGTTTTCCAGTGTAGTACTGGAACATACAGAAGATTATCTGACCTTTGAGAAAACGTTGAAAGAAAACGAAGCCACAGCATTGGTAGTCATTGACGATATCTTCGCCCTTCGCACGATGCAGTTGGCACAAATGTATGGTTATGTCATTCCAGAGACACTTTCCGTCATTAGCTTCAACAACTCGATCTTCTCAACATTGACACATCCTTACCTTACAAGCATCGATATCGATATCTCCGAATTAGGACGTGTCGCTATGCAAAAACTGCGTGAACTGATCCATGAAGAATTAAGTAGCGGCGTACGCTTGGTCATCCCTCATCGCTTGATCAAAAGAGAGACAGTCGTTCCTTTAGAAAACCCATACTAAATAGCTGACTCACTAAATACGCTGACCATTTATTCTATGGTCAGCTTTTTATGTAAAAGAAGATACTACTTCTAACACATTGTTTATCTGTAAAAAAGAGCGTGGGACAAAAGTAAAGAACACTTTTGTCTCACGCTCTAAACACGTATAAACGGCGGAAGCAGAAGCAACTCCTTCGGAAATAAGCTGAAATTCACAAAAATTTAAAAAGCAATTTTCTTGAATTTCTTCTTATTTCTTGGAGTTAAACGCTTCTGTCCCAGCCTCTTTTTTCCTTCCTTCAATTTTTTACACGTCGACGATTCAATAAAAAACCGCCTAATATTGTAAAGACAGGTGCAAGAATCGAGAAAAAGGCGAATGGCAAGTAATGCAACGCGCTAACTTTCATCGTTCCCATAATGAATGTGCCGCTGACTCCCCACGGTACGAGAGAATTGACGGTCGCACCTGAATCCGCTAGTGTTCGTGTCAAATAGGTTTTTGATAAGCCAACGTCATCAAAAGAACGCTTGAATGTTTCTCCTGGAAGAATGATGGACAGATACTGTTCTCCAACGATCAGATTGATTCCGATACAGCTCAAGGCAGTAAACCCGACTAAACGAGAAGGTCGGTCCATCTTTTCTTTTAATTCTTGAACGATGGTATCAACGATCAGATATTTGATCAGTAACCCACCTAATGCCAATGCAAGTAAAATCAAACTAGCAGAACCTAACATACTCATGATCCCGCCTCGAGAAAGCAGTTCATCTAGCTTTGGATCAGGTGTATTTGCGACATAACCATTCATCAAGATGTCTGCTGCTTTTCCGACCGTCAAACTTTTCTCATGGATAAAAGAAAGAACGAGAGCAGCTGTTGATCCCGCTAGTAATGTAGGGATAGCCGGAATTTTTTTGATTGCCCCCCCAAATAAAATAACTAGTGGAATCAATGTCCAAGGAGAGATCCAAAAGCTCGCTTTCATGTTTTGGATCATTTCATTGATACTAGCTAGATCGGCTGAATGACTGTTATGTCCTAATATCGTATAAAAAATCAACGAAAGGACGAATGCTGGGAAATCTGTATAACGCATACCAGCGATATGTTCGAATAGATTAACTCCTCCAATACCCGCTGCCAAGTTGGTCGTATCTGATAAAGGCGAGCAGTTATTCCCTAAAAAGGCACCGGAAACGACTGCGCCTGTAGTCATTGCATCATTGAATCCAAGTAAATGACCGATCCCCAAAAAAGCAATTCCAATCGTCGAAATCGTTGTAAATGAACTGCCGACAGTCACTCCGACAATTGCACAAACAAGAAATGCTGTCGGTAAAAAGAAACGCACAGAAACAAGTTTAAATCCATAAACCATAATCGTAGGGATGGTTCCAGATAAAATCCATGAAGCAACTAAGACACCAATCAAAAGAAAAATCAGGATTGGAATGATCCCTGGAGTGATTCCTTTGATGATCCCGTCATGGATCTCATCCCATGTGAACTTTTTAAATCTGCCATAAAACAACAAACACATGAAAGCTGCAAGGATCGGGATATGTGGCGAGAGCTGGAATCCGATGATCAGTACTCCTAGGAGTGCCAACAACACGATCAATACAGCGATACTTTCTTTTAAAGAAATATTTTTATTCATCGTCGATCTCCTATTTCAAATGAAAAGGCCCTGCCATGAAAAAACTATTCACTTGGCAGGACCTCCTACTAAATCAGCGACAAAACGTCGGCTGAAAGACTTATTTTTTTATTTTTCTTCTAAACTTTTTTCTACCTCAATCCCCCAAGAATCTTTCTTGAAGTGATTGATGATCAATGGAATAACGAACATGACCACTGTGATAGCTGCTACTAATAATGCATCACTCAATGTCGCTGTACCTAATGTAGCAAATACGACAACGATGATAGAGAAGATCAGCATGCAGCTGACTACCCAAGCTAATCCGTTTCCGTTTTTACCAATTCGGTAAGGACGTTCGAATTCTGGATGTTTCTTACGCATTTTAAGCAATGAAACAGCAATCAAAATGTACACGATACAATAAATAACAGTTGTAGCATTTGTAAGTGTCAAGAATACAGCACTTACGTCATCCATTACACCATAAAGCAAAGCAAATAATGAAATAACGATTGATTGTGTTAGAACGACATTTCTAGATACGCCGTATTTGTTTTCTTTATGGAATCCGAATTTTGGTGGAAGGAATCCTTCACGAGCTACTTGGATGATTGTTTTTGATGGTCCAGTAACCCAAGCTGATAATTGTAAAAGCACACCAATAAATACCATGAAGCTGAAGATATTTCCGATCACTTCTGGTAAGCCTAGGATTTGACAGTCAATCAAGATAGGCTGCGTGATATTTGCTAATTCCATTTTTCCATCTGGTACGACATTTGCTACAAGCATCGCATTGATGACATTCAATAAAACTAATCCGATCAAAGCGATAAATACGCCTTTTGTATAATTTTTTGTTGCGTCTTTCAAACGAGGCATGTAAACAGAACTCATTTCGATCCCAACAAAAATAAATGTGATACCAGCTAAGTATTTCAATGAATCAATATGTTCCAAGTCAGGGAAAGCTTTTGACCATGAAAAGTCACCTAGATAGCCGTTTGAGACTAGTCCGACTTTGAAGGCTGCCAAAACACCTAAAACGAACATGATGACTACTGGGATATATACCCCTAGCCATACACCGATGTTCCCGCCGACTTTTGCCATATCGAATTTCAAGTTCAAGATCGTGATGATCCAGTAGATAACTAAAATACAACCTAAAACGAACCAGTGATTATTGCCAAGTTCTACATTACCAAATGTGTTTCCTAACAATGGTCCTAAAGTAGAAGCGACCATTACCATACCTGGGAACATTTGCACCCATAATAGCCATGCAACGACAAATCCCCATTTGCTGCCCAGTGCTGTTTTTACCCATAACTGAGGACCGCCTTCTTGAGGAAGCATCGTTGAAAGCTCACCGGAAACCATTGATATCGGACCGGCAAAAAACAAAACTGCAAAAATTGAATAAAAAATCAATGTCCAACCGACTGCGGCTAACGTAGGAATACTCCGAACCGTTGCACACAGTGCCATTGTCAGACCGATAAAGGTCCCAAGACCCATTTTACTTACTTCAGATTTACTCACCGTTGACACTCTCCTTGATTTTTTGGATAAAATAACGGTGTCTTTGAAGTAGTTTCAGCAATAAACGAAACAATTCAGCGAATATTTGAGGGGATTCTTTGAGTCTATTGCTTGAAGGGTTTCTTCAAAGACAACCTCAAAACAAAGGGATCGAAGAGCTTAGGTCTCCCCTTGCTCTTCAGATCCAAACATGCGTCAGAAACAGTTAGTATTCAAGCTGTTTTCTAACATGATTACCTTGCTTATTTTGCTTCGCTTGCCAATAATTGGTCTGCGTAGATTTTTTCCAATTTTTCTTGAAGAGCTGCTTTGATTTTTTCAGCATATTCTTCAAAGTGTTCTTCTTTGTTCATGTATGGTGTCATTACGCTGGCACGCAATACAGTTACTTTTCCGGCACGGTTCCATTCTTCATCTGAGAATCCTAGTTGGTTCACAAATTGTAATGGGCTGTTGCCATAGTCTGGGATAGCAAAGTCAGTATGTGAAGTTAAGAACTCATTACCGTAAATGCTTCCTTTCACGTATGAAGAATAATCATATACGTCATGGTTCAATTTATTCATTGCAACTAAGTCATCGTTGCCTTTTTCTTTGAATACATAGTCTACCATATTGAAATCTGGATAAGTTAATGGATGAACTTCGATTTCTTTGTCTCCTACTTTAAATGACAAGTCATTCAAGAAGTTGTAGAAACGATGTGCACCTTCGATTGATGCACCCATTAATTTACCATATCCTGTGACATTCAAAGGTAAGACATGGTGTGCTGCCCAAACGCTGGCTGCTGTTGCCCCTGCTTTTGAACCTTCCAAGATATAAGCCCCAAGTAATGCTGGGATATCTGCGCCTTTTTCAAATACATATGTCGCAAAGTAAGAGATAACGTCTCTCATGCGGATATCTTTGATGACGATACCACCGGCAGAATATGGAACATAACCCATTTTATGTGGGTCGATCGTTACAGATTCTGCTTCTTCGATTGCTTTATATGCACTGTGTACTTCTTCTAAGATATAATCTTTGTTTTCTGTAAAGACATTGTATTTGTAATGAACATCTTTTAAATCTTCAAATGGAATGAAGTTGTTGTCTTCGTCTAAGAAAATCGCACGGCCGTATCCGCCATAAGCAGCATCTACGTGTAAGTAGAAGTAAATACCGTCTTTTTCTAATACGCGACGCAATGCAACGATTTTATCAATACCGTCGATTGCTCCTTCTTCTGTTGATCCTACAACACCGACTACACCTAGGATTGGTGTTTTTTCAGCTGCTAGACCACGAACGATTTTTTCAAGTTCGTTGATGTCCATGCGATAGTTGTGGTCAACTGGCACTGGAATCACTTGGTCTAAACCGATACCGATGATGTCGGCAGCTTTTAGCCATGAATAGTGTTTAGTTTGTGGAACCAACCATTTTCCTAATTTTTCTAAATGTTTTCCGCTACGTGCTGAGTGAGCTTTGATTTCGTCGATTTTTTCTGGGACGCTGTCTAACAGATTCATGATTTCTTCTGTTGACAAGTTCATTAATTCCCAATCGCTTTTTCCAGTAACTAGTTCAGGTGTCACTTCTTTCATTGCAAGCGGCAATGATTTGATGTTGCGGGCATACCAAAGTCCTTCTAAGTTTGCTAAAGAACCATCAGCAACGATGTGGCCCCAGCCATCTTTATAGCTCATTAATTTTGCAAATTCCATTCCTACTTCTTCTTCCATTTGGCTTGTTGCAGGAGAAGATTCATAGGCAACGTTATTACCATTCCATAGCATAGCAAAATTGTACGCTAGTAAAGATGGCATCAATGTTTCAGAGTTCATATGACCCCAGTAACGTCCGGCATTATGCCAAGGAACGGAATGGGTACGCATCCGCGCTGAAATTTCTGATAGAACATCCTTTGTTTTATTCACAGTGTGTTCAAAACTAGCACTGCTTTTTTCTTCTGGCGTAATAATAGGCAT
This sequence comes from Enterococcus sp. FR204, assembly GCF_031143325.1. Classification (NCBI taxonomy): domain Bacteria; kingdom Bacillati; phylum Bacillota; class Bacilli; order Lactobacillales; family Enterococcaceae; genus Enterococcus; species Enterococcus sp. FR204. The sequence continues at coordinate 38,285 of NZ_JAKZIW010000002.1, forward strand.
GTCTTGAGGCATGTAGTTTTGACGCCAGCCTAAATGTTCATCCACCAATTCATTCAACAAAGCTTTATAGATTTGGCCGTTCTCAGCTTTGTCCCCAATGAATAGGGCATTTAGGTTTAGATCTTTCGACAATGATTCACTCATAGTGAAACCCTCCTAAAAAAATATTTAAATTTTGTCGAGCCCTACATTACACCTGTTCTTCTATTCTGTAAACTAAGTTTTGGCCTGCTTTTTAATCATATTTTAATATGTATCAATTGTCCGAATTGTTCACACTTTTGAAATAATTAAAAAAAACGAGGGAATTCACAAATGTAAACTCCCTCGCAAAGATTGTATTAACGACAACCAGCGTTCTATTTTAGGATGGGTTTCAAAATTGGAATGTTGTAATAGTATTTCCCTTTTTCAAGGTAAAAACTTACTAAATTCTAATCAATTACTTTGGCCAAAAAGTAATTTTTCTTACCTTTTCGAATAACCACAAACTTACCATCGAATTCATCGGATGGATTTATGACAAAATTTAAATCGGTAACGCGGTCACCGTTAATACTTATAGCTCCGTTTGAAACATCTTCACGTGCTTGACGTTTAGATGGTTCAATTTTTGTGGAAACAAGCAGTTCCACGATATTTTCAGGTGTGCTTGAAATTTCAACGTTCGGCATTTTACCGAATCCTTGCGCGATTTCTTCCGCATTTAGTTCTTTAATATTTCCAGAGAACAATGCTTGCGTTATTTTTTGCGCTTCTTTCAAGTCTTCTTCACTATGCACAAATCTTGTAACTTCTTCTGCCAAACGGCGTTGTGCTTCACGTTTCTCAGGTTCTGTCTCTACTTTTTTCGCTAAGTCTTCGATTTCTTCTTGAGACAAGAAAGTAAAGAATTTCAAGTATTTCACTACATCGCGATCATCTTGATTCAACCAGAATTGGTAGAACTCAAATGGTGAAGTTTTCTTCGGATCAAGCCAAACGGCACCGCCTGCAGTTTTTCCGAATTTCGTTCCATCAGCCTTCAGCATCAATGGGATCGTTAAACCGAACGCTTCTGCTTCTGGTCCTTCTAATTTTCGGATTAGGTCTAATCCAGCTGTGATATTTCCCCATTGGTCTGCTCCACCGATTTGCAATTGCACATCGTATGTTTTATGCAGATGCAAAAAGTCGATAGATTGCAGGATTTGGTAAGTAAACTCTGTAAATGAGATTCCTACTTCCAAACGGCTGGCAACGATATCTTTTGCTAACATCGTGTTGATGTTGAAGTTTTTACCGTAGTCTCTCAAAAATTCAAGTAAAGAGATTTTTGACAACCAGTCGTAGTTGTTCACAAATGTGATATTTGCATCTTTACCAAACAATTTTCTCATTTGATTGGAAAGTGCGTCCACGTTATGTTGCACTTGTTCCATCGTTTGCAACACACGTTCTGTTTTGCGGCCGCTTGGGTCGCCGATCGTTCCTGTTCCGCCGCCAATCAGAATATATGGATGATGGCCTGCCAATTGGAATCTTTTCATCATCATAAATGGAATCAAATGTCCGATATGCATCGAATCACCAGTTGGATCAACGCCGCAATAAAGTGAAATGCTCTTTTCTTCAACGAGCTCGCGAAGTCTTTCTTCGTTTGTTTGCTGATTAATGGCGTCGCGCCAAGTTAATTCATCAATAATATTCATTTTACTGACCTCCGTGTAGTTTTTTTATGAAAGCAGGAACCTGCTAGCATGTGTAATTAATTATTTCTTCAGGATAGGATAGGAAATAAAAAAAGTCCCTTGGCATATAAGCCAAGGGACGAAATCTCGCGGTACCACCCAATTTGTATGTCTAGATATCCAACATACCTCTCGAACATTTAACGCTGTCGCGTGGCAATCACTGCCAAAGACTCCTGAAATGTAATTCGCTTTAAAGCATGTACTGGTTTGCAGCGACCACCAGCTTTCTGAAACATTGGCTTTAACAACTACTTCGTTTCGATCTTCGTCTTGTTATTATTAATATGTGTCTATCATAGAGCGCAACTTTTTCTTTGTCAACAGAAAAAGGATATTTTTTTTAAATTCCTCATTTTTTCTTTTTTGAATCCGCTCTAATTCCGAACATTTTATTTTCAATTATTGTTAAAAGAAATAACTTTTTCTGTATTTTTTCTGCAATTTATCGAGAAGTCACTTTACTTTGCCTCTTATTCTTTCTTCGTTACAATAAGGAATGGGACAAGTAAAAAAATGAAAAAGCAAGGGACGAGGTATATGGAAAAAAAGCAAAAAATTATTTTAGGAGCCACTTCTGCTTTAACTATCGTTATTTTAATTCTAAGTTTGTTTTTTGTCATCCGATCATCTACAAAAAAAGAACCAATCATTCCTGAAAAAAAAATAACAGAAAAAGCAAAAGAACCGACAGATGATAAGCAACAACTAGTTACTCAAGCAAAAAATCTGGCTCAAAGCTACGATTATGACCAAGCGATTGCGTTATTGGAAAAAGATAGTAAGAACGGATCTACTGAAACACAACAGCTTCTTCAAACACTAAAAAAGGAGAAAGAACAATTGATCGACTGGTCTGATCCTACTCAGATCTCTCATGTTTTTTTCCACAGCTTGATCGTGGACCCGCAAAAAGCCTTCCACTCTCAACAGGCACAAGGATACAAAGATTATATGGTGACTGTTGAAGAATTCAACCGTTCGATCGAACAACTTTATCAAAATGATTTTGTTTTAGTTAATTTGAATGATTTGATCCAAAAAGACGAACAAGGAAATCTTTCCTTTAACGGGCTTGCGCTACCTGAAGGAAAAAAACCATTGGTTCTTTCACAAGATGATGTCAGCTATTATGAATATATGGATAATTCCGGTTTTCCTAGCCGATTGGTCGTATCAAATAACAATGAAATCAAAAATGTCTATAAAGAGAAAGATAAAGAAGAAATCGGTGACTTTGACATGGTTCCTCTGATCGATGTTTTTGTCAAGAAACATCCTGATTTTTCTTATCGAGGCGCAAAAGGTACCTTGGCCCTGACAGGTTACAACGGAGTTTTAGGTTATCGAACATCAAAATCTCAATATGGAGACAATGAAAAAACAAAAAAAGAGATTAAAGAAGCTAAAAAAGTGGCGGAACAGTTGAAGAAAGATGGCTGGAGCTTTGCTTCCCATACATGGGGTCACTTGAATATGACTCAAGCTTCACTAGAAGATGTAAAAAAAGACAATGAATTGTGGCAGCAAGAAGTTGCACCTATCCTAGGAAAAACAAATATTCTGATTTATCCATTTGGTGCAGACATCAGCGACTGGCAGCCTTATTCAGCAGAAAATCAAAAATTTGCTTACTTGAAGAGTCAAGGTTTCGATATTTTCTGTAATGTCGATGCTTCTACACCAGCTTGGGGACAATTAGGTACCGATTTCTATCGAAATGCTCGGATCAATATCGATGGCATTCGTTTTCAATCTGATTTAGACGGAAAAAATCCTATTCTTGATCCATTCATCAATGTCCATGATGTCTATGACAAAGAAGCACGCGAATCTGCTTGATTTTACGTCATTTATGAACCAAAAAAGCCGAACTGACATTTTATCGTCAGTTTCGGCTTTTTTATGCTTTATTTCTTCTTCGGTGCGATTCCCTTGATCAGGACTTCTGTCCATTCTGCTGTATATGGAAGCAGTTTTGCGTATATCTCCGGCTTAGAAATTCCTTCTACCATTGCTTGAAAATAGAGGATCAAGAACTCATCCGAATATTTCAAATCCACTTTTCCTTCTTTCCGCCCTCGATGGAAAAGATCAAGCATGATACTGAAACTTTCTTGCGTATACGCATCCATCGCGTCAGAAAATTCTTTTTTTTCTTTTTTTGTATAGTATGTCATCAAATCGATATAAAATTGTTTGTTCACTCGATTGAGATAACGGATTTTGTTTTCACTCATGGCAATCAGTGTTTCTTCAAATGGAAGATTTTCCGCAATCAACGCTTTCGCTTCTTGCCCTAAATCATTCATAAATGCAAAAAATACTTCATAAATCAGCCCTTCCTTGCTGCCAAAATATTTAAAAATCGTCGCTTTACTTACCTGAGCGTTCTCAGCTACCTTATCCATTGTCACTCCAGCGGTTCCTATGTCTGTGTTCATCAAGTCAAAAGCTGCTTGTAAAATCTCTTTCTTTTTCTCTTGTGCTCTCTTTTCAAAACCGTTCATTTGTAGAGCCTCCCGTAATTTTAAACTTTTATAATATATATAGTTCAAATTTATTCTGAGGTTTATTATAACTATCTATTGAGAAAGTATCAAGCTAGCAATTCCTTGTTTATGAATTCATTGACAGAAATTTATAAAAAGAATATTATGTACTAAAATAATAAAAAAAGTTTTATAAAAAGGTATAAAACCATTTTATTAAACTATTTAATCTTGTTTAGTATATATTTTTAGAAAAAGGAGTGGGGTTTTTATGGCAGAAATCGTCAAAGTCACACATTTGAAAAAGAGCTTTGGACGTTTCGAAGCTTTAAAAGATGTCTCTTTCACCGTACATTCAGGTGAAGTCGTTGGATTTATCGGACCAAATGGTTCTGGAAAATCCACGACGATTCGGACACTTTTAGGGATTATAAAAAAAGACGGCGGAACGGCAACGATTTTTGGGCAAGATGTATGGGAAGATAGTTTATCTATCCATGAACGTCTTTCTTATGTTCCAGGCGATATCTCTTTGTGGGGAAATTTGACTGGAGGAGCGATCATCGATCTCTTCATGAAGCTTCATGGAAAAGGGAGTGCTCAAAAAAAAGATGAACTGATTCAACGTTTCTCTCTTGATCCTAAGAAAAAAGCAAAAAACTATTCAAAAGGAAATCGCCAAAAAGTGGGCTTGATTGCTGCTTTGGCTGTTGATTCGGATCTCTATTTATTTGATGAGCCTACTTCTGGTTTAGATCCTTTGATGGAAACGATTTTCCAAGAAGAAGTTGAAAAATTGAAAGAACAGGGCAAATCCATCCTACTTTCTTCTCATATTCTCAGTGAAGTCGAGCGACTAGCGGATAAAGTCGTGATCATACGCGAAGGAACAGTCGTAGAAGAAGGAACACTCGATGAATTGCGTCATTTGACTCGTTCGACCATCACTATAGAAACAGAAGCAGAGAATAGTCACTTAGCACAATTGAACGGTGTCCATGACTTTGTGCAAAAAGGTCACCTCGCTCAATTTGCTGCTGATAACGAAGCTTTCGATGTGATTTTAGCTGAAGCGTCCAAATTAGGTGCGAAAAAATTTGAATCTATTCCACCGACTCTTGAGGATTTATTCATGAGACATTATGAAGGATGAGGAGGAAGCGAAATGACTGATAAATTTTCACGCTGGTCCACCCTTTTTTCTCAAAACCTTAGCCGTGACTGGAAAAAGATCCTGATATGGCTAGTCGGTGTCACTGCTTTTTCTGGTGGTTTTGTCCCTGCGTTTGAAGAATTGACTTCCGGACAAGGATTAGCTGGATTATACGAAACCTTGCAAAACCCGGCAATGATTGCAATGGTCGGACCAACTCCAGCTTCGAATGCTGCTGAGTATACTTTAGGAGCGATGTATGCAAATGAAATGTTGCTTTTTTGCAGTTTGTTTGCTGCTGTGATCTCTGTTTTACACGTGGTGAGCCAAACGAGAAAAAAAGAAGAACTTGGTCTGATTGAACTTATTCGTTCCTTTCGAGTCGGACGTCAAGCAAACTCTTTAGCTGTCATCGCTGAAAGTATTCTGATCAATTTGCTTTTAGCAATATCGATCAGCTGTACGATGATTTTTTTCCAAGCAGATTCGATCACTGCAGAAGGTGCTTGGCTTTTTGGGCTATCTGTAGGTAGTATGGGGATTTTGGGGAGTGCCGTTGCACTGTTTGCTGCACAACTGATGCCAAGTTCAGCCAGTTCGAATGGTCTGTCTTTAGCGTTTTTAGGTGGACTTTACCTTCTACGAGCAATAACAGATGTAGCTGATTCCTCCCTTTCGATGTGGAATCCTTTAGGCTGGTCTTATTTGACCTATCCATTTACAACTAACAACTGGATTCCTTTGCTTTATTTGTTTTTGTTCAGTCTAATCTTGATAATCAGTTCATTTGTTTTAGAGGAACATCGAGATTTGAACACCGGCTATATCCCCGAACGTGAAGGAAAACCGTATGCTAAACGTTCTCTTTTATCCTTGCGTGGTTTATTATTCTATCTAAATAAAGGGATGACAATCAGTTGGCTTATCACTTTTGGTTTGATGGGGGCGGCATACGGCTCTATCTACGGGAATATGCAACAGTTTTTAGAAAGTAACGACTTAATGAAACAGATGTTTATCCAATCTGGCGTCTCAATTGAAAAAAACTTTACAAGCATGATCATGGTCGTCTTGATTTGTCTAGCTGCTATTTTACCAATTGCTAGCATCAATCGTTTATTTACAGAAGAAACCCACGGACGTATGAATCAGCTGTTCGCAACAAAAATTTCTAGGAACCAACTTTATTGGACCAATATGTTACTAGCTATTCTATTTGCTATATTGGCAATCCTGATTAGTTCTGGTGCACTAGGGCTTTCTGCTTTGGCTTCGATGAAGGATGCGAAAGACATGGATCTATTGATGTTTCTTAAAGCCGGGTTCAATTTCCTGCCTGCCGTTTTAGTGTTTATCGGAATTAGTGGCTTTCTATTCGGATGGCTTCCTCGAATGGGTAAACTTGCTTATATCTACTTAGCTTACTCCTTTGCACTCAATTACTTTGGCGGAATTTTGGATTTACCAGAATGGTTTTCCAAAACAGCTGTCCCTAGCTGGGTTCCACGGATGCCAAACGATTCTTTTGATCTTTCCGTGTTCCTTACGTTATCATGTATCAGCCTTGCACTGTTCGTCCTTGGTTCTATTAGTTATAGGCGAAGAGACTTACTAGAAGGATAATAAAAAAGCATGTACAATTTCATGCTAGCCTCCAAATCTGGGTCAAAAATCCAACATTTGGAGGTCATTTTTTTATTTACAAGTCTTCTAACTGCTCTTTATCAATGATCCAGACTTCTCGATTCTTTCTTTTTACATAACCATTCTCCTCTAATAATTTAAATTTTCTAGATAAAGTTTCGGGGGTCGTACCGATAAATGCAGCAAGTTCTTTCATTTTCATTGGCAGGAAAAAGTGATCCTTCCCTGTCGCTTTAGCTAAGTCAAGCAGATAGACAGCGACTCGTTCTTCTACTTTTTCCATCATCAAAAAAGTTGTCTGCTGCTGTACTTTTGTTAATTTCTCAACGTTGATTGCTAAAAGTTTCAGACTAAGGGCGGGATAATGCAGTAAGAGTTCCGAGAAATCTTTTTGTCTCAATATGCAAATTTCCGTTTTTTCTAGTGCTTCGCCAAATAAAGACTCATTTGGAACGCCTAGCAACTGGCTCTCTCCCTCATATCCGCCCGGCTCTATTACTCGTAAAAGCTGTTCCTTTCCGCTAGCAGATAATTGATACACTTTCATACTGCCGGAGGCCACGATCACTAATTGAGGTTCTCCATTCGGCGCAAGAATCTGTTCTCCTTTTTCCACATAGTGATGTTTGACAAGTGCGTGTACTTTTTCTTGATCTTGCTGTACTAAGTGATTGAACAAAGGAACAAATGAAACACATAAATGATCATGACTCATAATCTCTCCTCCTTCTAAACAGCTATTTCTAATAAAGGAACATGGCTTGCCTTATTCCAACTGATAATTTTCTTTTATCATAGCATAAACGTCAAGCGAACCAGATACCAGCAAATAGAGTGGATTTCTTTTTGTCACTTGCTTTATTTTCCTTCTTTTGAGACCTTAAGTAATTGATTCCTATCAATTTTTTAAATATTTACTTTTTGAATAATCAAAAACAAACCTTCACTCGCAAGCCGAGAGTAAGGTTTGTTTTTCGCATTGCTTATTTCGTGTTGTCTATTGAAATTTTTCCGCACCTAGCTTTTGATATAGTGGTGCTAGTTCTTGTAAGGTTTCAGCGGTTATTTGCTCAACGTGTTCGATTTCTTGCGGATAGAAGAATAGTTTACCCATTTGAAAGGTTCGGTCTCTCATCGCTTTTTTCAACTCTTCTTGTTTCTTTGTATCGGACAAATAGTCAGACAAAGCTAAGTGGTCGTCAAGTTCATGTTCTGGTTGCGGCCATATGTAATAATCCTTGATATCGACCGTTTTGCTCCACTCTTTCAGTATCGCAAGCAACTGGTTATACGCTGCAATGCTACCATATCGTTCTTCGCTTTTATAATGTTGGTACATCAAATAGATTTGGTATTGTTTTTGATTCAACAAAACTGCTAGACAGGCATTCTCGTCTTGACGAGATTCGCTTCGGTACGCGCTCCAAAAATGACTGCGTAAATTCCAGCCATTCGTCCAGCTTTCGATTTTAGGTTTGCTCATGCCGTACATATCAGGCAAAAGTGCAGCTGTCTGGAGCTGAATCTCTTTCCATTTTTGCCAGTGTTCTTTATATTCTTTCTTGATTTGTTCGATCTTATCTGTTGGATGGCTCTCTTTGAGCTGTTTGAATGCGTAGATTGGTCGATCAAACAACTGATAATCTGATTTTCCAAGTTCCATTGTTTCGCCTCTTTCCGTTATCTTTTGTATTCTACCTGAATTTTGCGATATGGACAAATAGAGGTTGTGAAAAAGCTGTTCTGCATCAAGTCATAAGAACAGCCAAACAAAAAACTGCGATGAGCATCACCGCAGTTTTATTGAACTTAAGGTTGATTGATCACATCTAAAAGCGTTGAAAATAAAATGGCACTAGAAGCAGCTCCTGGGTCGATATGTCCGATTGCACGCTCTCCTAGATAGGAAGCTCGTCCTTTTTTAGCTACCAAGTCTTTGGTGTGTTCTTTTGCCTGGTCAATGATTTCTTTTGTTAAATTCCCTGCCTTCAATGCCTCTGTGACTGGCAGCCAAACATCTAACATCGTTTTATCGTCAGCTTCTGCCTTTCCTCGGCTTTGAATACCCGCTGTTCCCTGCTCGATCACTTCTCCTAATTTTTCTTGAGAATCAATAGAATCGACCTCTTTTGTCGCTTTCATCATGTTCATGAATGCAGATCCGTATAACGGACCAGAAGCACCACCGACTTTCGATATCATCGCCATAGAAAATACTTTGAATGTATCGCTGATTGTTTCAGGATGATCGGCTTGAAAAGCTTCTTCATAAGCTGAAACTCCTCTTCCCATGTTATTTCCGTGGTCTCCATCGCCAATCGGGGTATCTAGATCACTGAGATATTGTTTGTTCTGATTGATTGCCTCTGCAAATTGCGTGAGCCATTCTTGGATTTCTTGAACGCTTAGTTTCATATTATCACCCTTTTATCTTGAGATTTTTTACCATGAAATCGTCTGTACATTGCTTTCTAAAGAATCTTTCCATTGTGTCCCTGTCAAGTCGATCAGTGTCAGAGAAAGACCTTGCATGTCTAGTGAAGTCATGAAATTACCGACTTTTCGGAAAACTACATTGACTCCTCTTTCTTCCAACAAAGCTAAAACATCATTCATGAACACGAACTGTTCCATCAAAGGCGTCCCGCCCATTCCGTTGACTAGTACACCTGCTTCTTTTGGTAAATTCGAGTAATCATCTAAAATCTTAGTAACAAGTTCCTTTGCCAGTACTTTAGAAGGCTGCATCTTTTCTCGACGATAGCCTGGCTCACCATGGATACCAACACCATACTCGATCTCATCTTCTCCTAGTTCGAATCCTGGTTTCCCTACTTCTGGTACAGTTGCTGCTCGAAGCGCTAGACCGATCGTCTTAGTTGCCTGTACGACCTTTTCTCCCAGTTCTTTCAACTCAGCTAGGGAAGCACCGTTTCTTGCTGCATCGCCCACGATTTTGTGTACAAGGACAGTACCTGCAACTCCGCGTTTTCCAGCAGTATACGTACTATTTTCAACGGCGATATCATCATCTACGATCACACTTTCTACTTCAATATCGTCCATAGCAGCTAGTTCCTTTGCCATATCGAAGTTCAATGCATCCCCTGTATAATTCTTAACGATCAGTAAAACTCCTTTTCCACTATCCGCTTCCTTGATAGCCGTTTGAATCTGATCTGGAGTTGGAGAAGTAAACACATCACCAAGCACCGCTGCACTTAACATTCCTTCCCCTACAAACCCGGCATGGGATGGTTCATGTCCGCTTCCTCCACCAGAAACCAAACCAACTTGTTCCGCTTTCTGATTCTTGGCTACAACACGGGAAGATTCTACACGATGAACAAGTTCTGGATAGCTTTTTACTAATCCTTCCAGCATTTCTTCGACAATATTGCTTGGATCATTCATGATTTTTTTCAATTTATTCCCATCCTTTCTTTCCGGCATTTTGTGCTTCTGTTAAGATTTGCTGAGTATCATCCGTTATACCGGCAGTGATGGCTGCTGCAAAAGCTCCTTCCACTAAAGGCGCATCCACCAGATGATAACGTTGCTGCTGTTCTTCTTCCAACATGTCTTTTGCCAGTTCCGAATTCAATACCGCGCTGCCGATATCCGCAAAAACAAAATAACTAGCTGCATCACTTGATTCATTGACAGCTTCTACGATTTTCATCGGGTCTGATCCGATCTCGCCATTTATTCCGCCGAGAGAAAAGATCTGCACCTCTTCGGATTTTTGCATCTGCTCAATCATTTCTTTAATACCATCTGTTACTTTTTGACTATGAGAAATAAGCAAAATACTCTTTTTCACAAGAATCTTCCTTTCTTTTACATAGTTGCTAACGATTGGTTTCGCTTTCATTAATGAACAATTCAAGTATATAATAAATTCCTAATTTTGGGAAAATATGTGTTGCGCATCTTGAACTTTGTTATACTTTTATTAAAGAGAGGAGTGATCGAATGATTACAACAACCACGAATAGTGTGGAAGGAAAAACCGTAGTAGCTTATAAAGGAATCGTTTTTGGTGAAGTTATTACTGGGATCAATGTATTGAAAGATTTTGGGGCTGGTTTGCGAAACGTCTTCGGCGGCCGTTCAAAAAGTTATGAAAATGAACTAATGGGCGCAAGAGAAGAAGCCCTTGCGGAAATGGCCGAACGTGCAAAAGCATTAGGAGCTGATGCGATCATTGGCGTAAAAATGGACTATGAAGTATTAGGCAGCGACAATGGCATGCTGATGGTCACATGTAGTGGAACAGCTGTCTCCACGAGATAAGTAGGGGACATCTGTTTTAATAACTAAAGAGAGATGGGACATGTAGTGGCACTCAAGAATTAGATTTTTCAGTCTAACTTCGAGGTACTCTACCTTCCCATCCTCTCTTTTTTATTTCTTTTTGCGGATGATTCCGTAAGCTGCTGCGACTAACACACCCGCCCCTGCTAAGGAATAACTGACAGAAGCTGTTTTTTCATTTGTTTTTGGCAAAGTCTGACTTGTTGATTTGGATGGCTCTGTCGTTTGCTGAACTGTTTCTGTCGTGCTTCCAGAGGTCACTGATTTTTCTCCTGCCGAATGCAAAATATCTTTTATTCGTTGGATACTAGCTGCTATGTCAGCTTTTTTTGCTTCAAAATCATTAGCAACTGTTTGTGCTTCGCTGATCTTTCCGTGGATTGCTTGACTGGCCGCTATGATATCCGCTTGAGTTTGACTTAGCTTTCCAGAAGCTGTTTGAGCAACCTGATTTAATTGCTGATTGAATTCTTTTGCTTGTTGGATCTTCCCGTCAAGATCTGTTTGGACAGCTTCCGCTTTTGCTTTCGCTTCGGCAAGCTTTTTCTCAAGTTGTGCACGGTCATTTCCCACTTTATTTTTAAGATCAGCTAAATCTTGATCGATTGCTGCTTGGTCTTCTTTCAATTTGTTTTTTGCAGCTTCTAATGCTTCTTCGAGTTCTTTTCTTTTATTTTCCAAGTCTTGCAAATGATCGATTTGGTCAGAAGAGGTAGAACTATTTATTGATGTATCTTCTGAAGATGAAATCGTTTCTCCTGAATTATCTATCGGTACATTGGAAGTCGTTTCTGTTTCCGAGGCACCTTTTTCAGCATCAGAAGAGCTTATAGTTGTTGAAGGTTCTGTTTGAGCAGGTTCAGAAGTTTCCGCAAAAGCTGTCTGTCCCAATAAGAAAATACTGGAAACAGCAATTGGCCAGATTAACGGCTTCATTCTTTTTTTCATCACTTTTCCCATCCTTACTACTTTTTAACTAATTTCTTATTATAAGCAAAAATGTTTGGAAGAACCATAAACACAACAGGCTGTTTGTCTAAAAAACGGTGCATCTTTTATTTTTTTGTACGTTCCGGGCTTTTCCATGTCCCGCTTCCATAACCTAAAATCGTTTTGACTGCTGGAATGAAAGTCGTCACGATCGTTATCGCGTTCACTATCCAGAACAAAAGCATATATAGTGGTGCGAAAAGAAGGTATTTCAATTTTCTTCGTCGATCATCTACAATCAGCGAAGCTAGCAACTGGAAAAATCCTGCGACCATTTCAAAGCAGATGAACACAAAACTGAATGTAAAAGTAATATAAATCTGTTCGTAGTTTCCTTGATATACATAATGCCCGATTAATCCAGCAAAAAGAACTACGGAAATACAAAAGAATATTGACCGACAATACTCAATGTTTGATCAATGAAGATGATCGTTCTTCCAATATGTTTAAAAGGATGGAGCATCACTTTTTTGAAATTCGTCAGCCAGACTTCTGTTCCACCTTTTGCCCAACGTTTTCTTTGTCGATATAGCATCTTCAACGTCACAGGTACTTCCATGAAAAAGATGATCCCAGGAGCAAATACAGATACCCAATCATTTAACTGATGATCCCAAGCAATACTGATGTCTTCTGTCGCTCGATCTTGTCTGAATCCGCCCACATCGATCAAGGCTTCTTTTCGATACATCGTATTTGCTCCACTGTAAGCATAAAGACCACCGAAAACAGCTGACTGTGTTCGTTTGATGATACCCACGATACTTGAGAATTCAACCGTTTGAGATTTTGCAATCAATTTGGTACGATTTTGGACATCCATATTTGCAGTGACCGCAGCAATATGTCTTGCACCAGGGCGAATGAAATAATTCACATACCTAATCAGTGCATCTGGCTCCGGTACCGTGTCTGCATCATTGCTTAAAATCAATTTCCCTTTTGCAAAGGCAAGTCCGATATTAAACGCGTGGGCTTTTCCTTTATTTTTTTCGATCCGAACCACACGAAGATTAGCGTATTTTTTCATCAGTCTAGCTAATATTTCTGGTGTTTGGTCCGTTGAACCATCGTCTGTCACTAATACCTCATAGTTGTGATAATTCAATTTCGTCATCAAATACTCGATTGTATCTTCGATCACAATTTCTTCATTATGGGCTGGCACCATGATCGTGATGAACGGTTCGACACTCAAGGGAACATCTACCCATTCTTTTTGCTTATGTTTGTATAAAAACACATAACACCAGACACCAATAAACCATACAAATCCGCCTAAAATCGGATAAGAAACGAGAAAAAAATACATAATAGACAAACAAGTATCTAAGAATAAATTACCTGTATGGGTGATTGAGATCATTTCAGTTCCACCCCATTTTCTTTATACAAATCTGCAATGAATGTCGTATCTAGATTTTGCTCCGCGGAGACAGAATAAAAACGGACCGTTTCTCTCTCTTCTTTTGTTCCAAAACGTTCCGTATACATTTCTTCAAGTAATTCTTGTCTTTTTTCCAATTCTTCATCTTCATATTCAAAAGATTTATTTACTTTTTTGTATAGATTTCGATTGTTCCACCTAGTCAATACAAATGAGGTAATCAGGAAACTGAAAAAAATCAATACAAAAAAGCCGTTTAAGAAATACAGCATTTTCTTTTCTGATAAAAAAGCGTACAAGGAAAAATCCTTGGCTCTTTCTGGTCTCGTTAATGGGAAAAACACCCATATAAAAGGAAGAACAACGATCATCCATCCTAAAAGAGCCACTAACGTTTGCCAAATCTTTAACCAGTAATTACCTTTTGAAAAATACTTATCTTTCACCAAAATTGATGCAACTTCTTCTCTTGTTACTTTTTTCATATCCTCACCTCACGTTTTTTTGTTACGACGTAGGAGTTTACCATACATTTCATTTCTTTTCACATAAAGTGTTCCTAAATTTTTCCTAAGAAAAAGAACAAAACATTTCTCATCAGCAAATGAAAAATATTTTGTTCTTTTTATCAGTTGTTCTTTTTATTTTTTATCTCTTAATTATGTTGCTCTTTCCAATACGACAATGCTTTTCATTCCTCTAGATATCGCCGTGTACATTTGTCTGCGTCTTCTTTGCTCATCTCCATCGTTTTCAAATGGATATAAGATTACATAATCAAATTCCAGTCCTTTTGCTAGACTCAAAGGAATGATTTGGCAGTTTTCTAATCCATATGAATTTTTTTTAATCGATTCTTGTAGCGTTTGGGTTTCCTCTTCTGTTTGGGTGATAACTGCCGCTTTTTCTCCTTTTAGAGAAACCAAAATCTCAGCTAGTATTTTCAACAATTCTTCAGAGGATCGAAAAGAGCGGTATTCGGGTTCTTTTCCTTGCGGTCGGATCGATACGATGTCGACTTCTCTTGATCCACAGCATAGGTTTTGAAAAGCTCTGTGATTGCTCCGCTAGAACGGTAACTATTTCTAAGATCATACCGATGGATCGGCAGATGGTAGTCGTCGAAACAACGCATAATATCAGCAAAAGTAGTGGAAGAATTAAAGATTGCCTGATTCTCGTCACCTACTAAAGTAAAGTGAGTTTTTGGAAATAATTCGATCAATAGACCTAATTGTGCCAGGGTATAATCTTGTACTTCATCAATCAATAGATAGCGAAATGCTGGTACATTTACCTTTTCAACAAGTAAATGACGAATAGCTAATATAATGACTGCTTCATCAACAGTACGTGTGGGTTGCCAAGCATAAGCTGAGCCATATCGCTTTTCATAAATTCTTTCAAACAACTGGTGCTCAGCCACCCATGCCATTTCTTCGATTTGTCTGGTTATTTTTCGATATTTTTTTTGTAAAAGTTTCCTTGCATAAGCTGCAATACTTTGTTCCGAATCATCAGAAATCAATTTACCGAATAATTCCAACTGCCTATCTTCTGTCAACGAGAGTACCTGATTCTGCACAGCAGGACTTTTTGCTTGTTTCAAAAGATGATTCTTCCATTCGCTCATCAGTGCCTTTTTCGTTGCTTGAAGCCTATCGATCAATTTAGGATGAGCAGGAACTTTCTCATATATTTTTTCGATCGTTTTTTTAGAAAGAACTGTTTTTCCATTTTTAGTAAGTCCACGGATAAAATTCGGATGATCTAAAAACAAAGGATCTGATTGTTTTAGATTATCGATAAACTTTTTGCTACGCAAACGTTCTGTCTGCTCCGATACATTTTCTCCCGTGATATGTTTGAAATAAGCCTCTTCACCTTCTATTTCCTCTGCTGAAAGCTGTGAAACCAGCTGCATGATGGTTAGATTCAGTGGATTTCTTTCACCTAATGATGGTAGGACATTCGAAATATAGTCGATAAACCGATGATTAGGTGATAGAATCAGCAAGTCATCAGATGTCATCGTATCTCGATATAAATAGAGCAGATACGCAATACGCTGCATGATAGCAGAGGTTTTACCACTTCCTGCTACGCCATTTACCAAGATATTTTGACTTTTCACATCCCGAATGATTGTGTTTTGTTCCGATTGGATCGTAGCTGTGATAGCCTTCATTTCATTGGTCTCATCTTGGCCTAAGACTTCTAATAATACGTCATCTTGAATAGCTACAGACGTATCAAAAAACTTGACCAAACGATCTCTTTCCAAAAGAAATTGTCGTCTTTCTTTAATAACCGTATCGATTTTATTTTGACGAACCGTATAAGAAGATGGACCAATCATGTTATTGTAAAAAAGTTCGGCAATTGGCGATCGCCAATCATAAACAAGATTCTCATCTGCATCATCTGTGAAATTTGCTGTACCAATATAAAAGGATTCTTGTGGCTCATTATCTAGAAAATCTACAATGACTTTTCCAAAGTAGGGACTTTTCAACAAACGTTCGATCTTTGCCAGCTGATTTTCTGCGTTTTTCTGTTTGATATTCATCTGATCGATTTCTCTATTTTTCATTTCAATCATCGAAAAAGTATCCAAATTATCTAAATAACTGTCAAAATTCAATCGAAGATCGCCAGCCATTTCTTTCAGCGACTGGTTTCCTTCTATTTTTGCCGTATCCATCGATTCCCGCAGTTCGTTTCTTTTATCGATTAGCTTTTGATACACGTTCTTCAGATATGCTTCTTCTAACTGCTTTTGTGTGTTGACCATACACATTCTCCTCTTTTTTTAAAGTGGTGGAACCGATCAGTCTACCTCTTTTAAGAGTCGAATGCAAGCTTTTTAACGAGTATTATTTGTTAGGATATATCAGTTCTTCTGGTCGGACAGTTTGATATAAAGAAAATGCACCATCAAGGTTTTTTACGTGGTAGCCAGACTGCTTCAAGATTCTTTCCGCTAGATAGCTACGTAGTCCACTATGACAGATGACGATATATTCTTGCTGGCTGTCTAATTCATCTAATCGGTCCCGAAGTTCATTCAAAGGGATATGTTTGGCTTCCTTGAATTTGCCTTTTTCCAATTCTTCTGCTGTTCGCACATCTAATAAAATTTTTCCTTTTGCTAATTCTGTCGGCAATTCATGCCATTGTACGGTTTCACTAAGCCCTTCTGCAATATTCATTGCTGCATATCCTAGCATGTTTACTGGATCTTTGGCTGAGCCAAATGGCGGTGCATACGTCAATTCTAATTCCGGTAAATCGAAGATCGTCAAATGCCCTTTGATTGCTGTTGCTAAAATATCGATCCGTTTATCCACACCTTTTGCCCCAACACCTTGTGCACCATAAATCTCGCCAGTCTCTGGATGGAAGATCAACTTCAGTAAAATATCTGTTGCTTCTGGATAATAGCTTGCATGATCTTTTCCTGACACATGAACGACTTCAAAAGACAGCTCGTTTTCTTTGGCTGTTCTTTCACTTAATCCGGTGGATGCGGCAGTCATTCCAAACGTTCGTATAATTGCTGTTCCAATACCGCCTTGATTTCTTCGAGAAATTCCGGAAATCGTGTCCGCAACTTGTCTACCTTGACGATTGGCTGGTGAAGCAAGAGAAATAAGTGCATCTTTTCCAGTGATTTGCTGTTTTACAACGATAGCATCCCCCACCGCATAAATATCAGGAATATTCGTTTGATATCGTTCGTCTACTAGGATACCCCCGCGTATACCTAATTCGATTCCAGCAGTCACTGCTAGCTGGTTATCAGGACGAACACCAATGGATAAAATAACTAAATCAGCAGGGATGGTACGCCCATCATCCAGTCGCAATCGTTTCCCGTGGTCTTCAAATCCAGCGACAGCATGAGAAGTAATCACTTCTACTCCTTGATGAGACAATTCTTTTTCTATAAAAGCTGCCATTTCTTCATCCAGTGTCGGAAGAATATGTGGTGCTTGTTCGATCACCATGACTTCTAAACCTCTTCTTTTTAGGTTTTCTGCCATTTCCAATCCGATGAATCCTGCACCAACGATCACGGCACGCTTTGGCTGTTTTTCTAATGCATGCATCACTTTATCGATATCTGGTACATTTCTAATAGAAAAAACATTGTCGGCTTCTGTTATCCCTGGAATCGATGGAACAACTGGTTTTGCACCAGGAGATAAAACCAATGCATCGTACTGTTCAATGTGTTTTTGACCCTCATGTACGACTTCTACCGTTTTGTTTTCGGGAAAGATGGCTGTCACTTCATGATTTGGACGCACATCTAAACAAAAACGAGCGGATAATGATTCTGGCGATTGGACAAGAAGATTTTCCCGTTCACTGATTTCTCCCGAAAGATAATAAGGCAAGCCGCAATTTGCAAAAGAAACATACGGTCCTTTTTCAAAAACAACGATTTCTGCATCTTCCATTAATCGGCGAAGCCGTGTAGCAGCAGACATTCCACCTGCTACACCTCCGACAATAACGATTTTCATCTTATTTCCCTCCTACTGTTCGATCAAACCATTGATTCATGCCACCACGTACATTCACTACATCATAACCAGATTTCTTTAATTCTTTAGCTGCTTGTTTACTCCTCATCCCTGATTGACAAATCACATAGACGGTCTTTTCTTTGTCTCCATCATATCTGTTTATACTTTGTAACGGAACATTTTTAGCTCCTTTTATATGCCCACCCCGGTATTCTGCAGGTGTTCTAACATCAAGTAACGCTGGATTTTCCAAAAGCTTTTCCTTTAATTCTGGGACTGTTATCGATTTTATTGATTGAAATAGCAAATTCATTTTCTGCACCTCATTTACATTTTTATAAATACCTCGTGGGGTATATTAAACAGGAGCTTTATTAATATGTCAACCAGAATGACTCTTCATTTTTTTCACTACTTTTTATATTTGCATAAAATACCGATAAGGGGTATTATCTAATTATAAAAACAGAGGAGAATGTGTTATGGAGATTGATAATAAAAATATCCTGAACCGTTTGAAACGTACAGAGGGACAAATTCGTGGTATCCAAAAAATGATCGAAGACGAAAAAGAATGTATGGATGTCATCACTCAATTAAGCGCTGTTCGTTCTAGTATTGATCGCGTAATGGGCATGATCGTTGCAGATAATCTGAAAAATTGCTTTGAGAAACCTGATAGTAATCCAGAAGAACAAGCGGCTAAACTAGAACAAGCGATCAAGATGATTATTAAAAAGTAAAGGAATGATTTCAATGAAAGTCGTTTTCCATATTGATGAATTAGAAAAATGGTCAGAAACAGGGAAAAACGTAAAAAACCTGATAAAAGCTTCTCCAGAAACGACGATTGTCGTATCTGTAAATGGCATCGCGATTACCGGTTATCTAGACTCTGCCAATGCAGAATTCTTAGATTTGCAAGGAGTCGTTTTTCACGCTTGCGCCAATGCTATGCGTGCTAATCATATTTCAGAAAGTTCTTTACCTGAACAAGTAATCGTTGTACCAGCAGGTGTCCTTGATTTAGTTGAACTGCAATCCCAAGGTTATGCTTATATCAAGCCTTAGTCAGTAGAGGTTGCGACAGAAGTGATCAGCTTCAAGAAATTTCGGCTTATTTTTCGAAGAAGCTACTTCTGGAAAACCGTGAATCAAAGGTTGCGAAAACGCTGTCCTGCATCAAGTAATAAGAACAGCCAAACAAAAATAGCTTCTCATATTTTTCGTTTGGTTGGGCTTATTACCGCAGATGCAAGCTTTTGAACACCGTTTAAGGAAGAGATTGTGAAAAAGTCGCTTAGTTTCGAGTATTAAGAAAAATTTTGTGAAAATGGCTTTCTACATTTTTGCATAAATTTGGCTTAATACCGAGAAACTGGCTTTTGAATACCGTTTATCCAGAGGTTGTGAGCCTACCATTTAACTCCGAATCACAAGAAATAATTTCAAAAACAACTTCTCCTGTTTTTGGTTTGGTTGGCTTATTATCGAGAAGTAGCTACTGGGAGTCTATTTATCAAAAAAAGGAATGCGACATAGGTCACACCCCTTTTTTATTTTCTTTGAAACATCTTTCGGTACTCGACAGCATACAAGACAAAAGATTGTAAAAGACCGTAAGTGATGACGGCAAAAATGACTCTCACCCACAGCGTTGGTAATTCTGGGAAAAGCAGCAAAAGGATCATGCCAACATAGATGACAGCAGTCGCTACTTTGCCATACCACTTCGCTCCACTTAATTTGATATTTTTAGATAGCCCGATTAATCCAGCTACAAACATAAAGCCTTCTTTTATCAAGAATAGACCAAACAACAGCCAAAGCCACGGTCGATACCATGCCATAGACAAAATCAGAAAAAGTTGTGTCAATTTATCTGCAAACGGATCAAGCACCTTCCCTAAGTCTGTTACCTGATTATATCTCCGAGCAATGACCCCGTCTAGATAATCAGACAAACCTGAGACAACAATGACCGCTCCTGCTATATAAAATGACTGTCTCAGCACAAAATAAAGATAAATTGGCAGCAAAAAAATACGGAATATCGATAAAAGATTCGGAATCGTTTGTATTTCTTTACGCCAGTCTGTGCTTAATTTCATTTTATCGCCCCACCTCCTCAGCACTCTTTTCTTTTTATTTTAGCTTACACGGGGAATAAAACCAATGATTTCACTGTTTTTATTTTTCTTTACAGCCACTGATATTATGAGCTAATTTGAGATAATCACTTGCTGTTTTCATCGTTTACTCTTCTTTCTTCCTGTCGTTTGCGCATTTCTTTTACTAGTACTTTATGAGCTTTTTTTGATCCTCGCTCTAGGTCACGCTGCCGTTTACGTGTTTTATAATCGATAAACAGACTGTCTAAATCGTAACCTGTCGGGTACAGATCTTCTGCTGAACGCACCAGACGAACACGCTGACGAGGCACGTGGATTATTTTTTTGCCTAAATATACATCAATCGTATCTTCACCTATATCTTCATAAACTAACGCTTCTTTTTGGTATTCATTGACAAATATCCGATCACCTTTTGCAAAGAGCTGGCGTTCTTTTTTATTGTCCTTCCTATTTGTAACAGCTGTCTTAGGAAGAAATTCTTTTTTCTGTGTCCGATAGGCTTTTTCCGCCAAGTAACGCTCTGCTTGATGGATCAATTTCATCGACATATCCATTTTATGAGCAATCCACAAAGCTTGGCTTTCTCCTGTTTCTCCAACCCGCAACTGATATTTAGGACGAAGTGCTTCCCGATCGAAAGCCATAGCAGCCGGCACAAAATCTTCATGATCTCCGGCGAATTTCTTGATTTCTCCATAATGGGTCGTGGCAATGATCAATGCCCCTTGCTCATATATAGATTCCATGATTGCGATCGCTAGTGCAGCCCCTTCATTTGGCTCTGTTCCACTGCCAATCTCATCTAAAAGTACCAACGTATTCCTTTTTATCTTTTTCAAAATAGCAGCGATGTTTTGCATATGACCAGAAAATGTACTCAACGCATTTTCTAAATTTTGGTGGTCACCGACATCGACGAAAATCTCATCAAAGACAGCAAGCTCTGTCCCTTCTTTTGCCGGAACTTGCATACCGAACATCGCCATCAAAGTCAATAAACCGACCGTCTTCAACACGACTGTTTTGCCTCCGGCATTTGCTCCGGTGATAATCAAGCCTCGATAGTCTTTACCGATTTCAACATCCAATGGTACCGCATGCTCAGGTAAAAATGGATGTCTGCCTTGCTTGATAATGATATGTTCTGATTTATTGATTCTAGGTGTGATTCCATTGATTTCTCGGCTAACTTTTGCCCGAGCAAAGATGATATCTAACACCGTGATCGTTTCGATCAATAAATCGATCACTTCTTCGTTTTCTGCGATAGCACCAGTTAATGCCGCCAGGACTTGATATTCTTCACTGATTTCTTCAGCTTTTAACAACTGATAGCGTTCATTCAATTTAGAAATCACAGTTGGTTCAATAAAAACCGTCGTTCTTTTATTTGATTCATCGATAATCGTTCCATCTATTTTATTTTTATAGCTGGCTTTGATAGGAATCGTATAGTATTCGCCTTTTTGAACAATCATTGCTTCTTGGATCATTTCTTTGTTTTTCGGATGACGCAAGAATTTCAGCAATTTTGACTGGATTTCTTTTTCGATTAGTTGCAATTGTTTGCGTACTTTACGCAAATTACGTGACGCGTCGTCACTGACTTTATTATTTTTTATTTTCTGGTCAATCAACTCTTCTACATTTATCAAATCAGGAAGATGTTTGCTATAAGCAAACAACAAGGATGTCTGGTATTGATTCTTATCAAAAAACTTTGTGATCATCCGACTGCTTCTAAGAAAATCCGCATATTCGATCAAATCGGTTGGCTGCAGAATCAACCCTTTTTTGACTTGTTCTGTCAGTGCATCGATCCTCGGCAACCCCATAAATGGAACATGCTGACTGCTTTCTAAGATCAAGCGTGCTTCTCTTGTTTCTTCTTGACGATCCAAGACAGTTTGTAGGTTTGTCGAGACCGTCATATCGCTGATTCGTTTTTTGCTATAGTTTCCAATTGCTCTTGCTTGAATTTCCTTTTTGATCCGATCAAATTGTAATTGACTAATCATTTCGTTGTTCATACTCTCTCCTTTTCTTGAAGAGATACCTATCACAAAATAAATAAGGGCCTAGAGATAAATAAAAGGATAGAACACAGCTTAAAAAAGTCATGTCCTATCCTTATTAGAATACAAAGATATTGTTTTCCTGACAGGTACCGTTTCATAAGCACACCAAATAAACTTTGTTTATTGGCTATTCGACTTACTGATTAGATACCAGCTACACTCACAAAACATACCCCATTCTTCTAGGTCTTATTTATTTTCCACTTAACTATAGCAAGACACATTTTGGTTGTCAAACTTTAGTATGTTTTATAGATTTACACCATTAATGAATAGACACCTACAGCGATAATTGCTCCAATCATTGGCCCTGCAATTGGTACCCATGAATATGCCCAATCTGAAGTACCTTTATTAGCTATTGGCAATACCGCATGAGCTAATCGAGGACCAAAGTCCCGAGCAGGGTTGATTGCATATCCTGTTGGCCCTCCTAATGAAAGACCGATTGCCAAGATTAATCCACCTACAGCGAATACGTTCGTTCCAGGTGCAAATTCGTTTTGTCCAAAAGCTAGCAACCCAAGAACTAATACAAATGTACCAATTAATTCTGTTATCACATTTGCTGGATAATTCCGTATAGCAGGACCTGTTGCAAACGTGCCTAAAATCGCACTTTCATCTTTCGTTGCATTCCAATGTGGCAAATAAGAAAGCCAAACAAGAATGGCCCCTGCAAAAGCTCCTAAAACTTGCGCAATGATGAAAGGAACGACAAGATTCCAACTAATTGCCCCTGTCATCGCCATAGCTAGAGAGACTGCAGGATTCAAATGAGCTGGGCCCATGAATCCAGAAATATAGACAGCCATTGTTACAGCGAGTCCCCAACCAAATGCGATGACAATCCAGCCAGAAGCCTGTGCTTTACTTTTGTTTAAATTCACAGCCGCACACACACCATCTCCAAGCAAAACTAGGATCAGTGTCCCAATAAACTCCCCCATGATTTGAGTCATATCACTGTTCATTTATTTCTCCCCCTTTAGTTCCCGCAGATCTGATTCTGCAATCAATGCTTCTAAACGTTTAGTCTGTTGCGCCTTCTCCTCTTCTGTCCACCCAAAATACCCAGCAATTGCATCGATCACAGGTTGCTTGATCTCATCAAGCTGATCTCGTTCAAACAACAGATGATTTGTACGACGAATGAGATAATCGCCTGGGGCCAAAACCATTTCTTCTTCTAATCCATAACGTAACCGAGCTGACTCAGCACGACTCAAACCAGGATAAGGTGCCATTTCTTTTGCTAATTCAAAGATACGTCGGGCATTAGTCCCGTAAAAATCAGCGATATAAGTAGCGTCTTCTTCCTCTAAGCCGGCTGCTACTCCTTCTTTTGCCAATTCTGTCACTGTTTCTTCTAATTTAGTTGGATCGAAGTTTCCACCTGAAATCTGATATTTTTTAGAGTCGATTTCTTTCGTCTCTATTCCGTATTCTTCTTTTAACAGCTGACGGATCAATCGCAAAGCTCCTTCTGCCATCTTACGGTAATCGGTGATTTTCCCGCCAGATAAAGTCAGCAAACCATCTGGTTCTCTTTCTAAAGAACTACCTCTGGAAATCGTAGAAGGTGCTTTTTCATCACGGCTGTTTTCCAAATGGTTCAGCACGTCTTCTACTTCAGCACGAGAAACTTTGTTTTCCTTATATTCACTTACTGTATCGACAACTTTATTGAAGCTCTTGTCTGAAATCGATCCATTATCTCCACCATTGTAATCAGAACCAGAATTACCAATCAACAGTGGACGAAGTCCTGCCCAGCTTGCTTCGATATCTTTCAATGTGATATTTGCTTCTGGATAGCGATGATTGATCACATCCAATAGATAATCTACATCTTCTTGTGTGACTTTCGGATCCGTAAAATCTCCTTGGTAATCCGTATCTGTCGTACCAAAATAAGTCTTGTTTTCTCTTGGAATAGCAAAAACCATCCGCCCATCTTGCTTTCCTGTATCGAAGTATGTGGGTTGCGGTACAGGCAGTTTTTTCGCATCTACAACTAAATGGATCCCTTTAGTTGGACGCATTTTAGGAGAGACTGGACGCGTAAAATTCAAGTTTCGTACTTTATCTACCCAAGGACCACTCGTATTGATCACTAATTTTGCTTTGATTTCGATCACTTCATCTGTCAGCAGGTCACGAGCTTTGACGCCAACGATTTGATCGCCATCATATAAAAAGCCAACCGCTTTCATTTTACTTACTAGATAAGCCCCATCTTCGGCAGCCTTTTTGATATTATCAATCACTAAACGGGCATCATTGTTGCGGAAATCTAGATAGACACCCGCGCCTTTTAGCCCTTCTTTTTTCAAAAACGGTTCTCTTTCCAATACTTCTTCTGGTGTCAGCGTATAATTCTCATATTTGGTTCCTGTCACATTTGCCAATTTGTCATAAAGGTCCATTGCTACTTTGACCGAGAACATATTGAAGGTTGTTGCTCCTTCTCCCTCATAGATTGGCAAAAGCATTGGATCTGGTTTTGGGATGTGTGGGGCAATACTTTGTACGACTGCACGTTCACCAACTGTGTCAGCTACTACTTCCACATCAAATGTCTTCAGATAACGAATACCGCCATGAACAAGTTTGGTCGAGCGAGAGGAAGTCCCTTCTGCAAAATCCTGCATTTCGATCAATCCTGTTTTGATTCCTGATGCTGCTGACTGTACTGCCACACCGGCACCAGTGATTCCGCCACCGATGATCAACAGATCCAATTCTTCTTGCTGCATTTTTTGAATGCTATCTTGTCTTGTCTTGTTTGAAAACATATGGATTTCCTCCTTATTCAAATGCTTGGGTAGCTTTTACTGCTTTTTTCCAACCGTTGTAAAGTTTTTCTCGGCGCTCTTCCTCCATTTGAACTTCAAATAGCTTGCCAGCTTCATAAAATTCGCGGATCTCGTCTGTATCTTTCCAATAACCGACAGCTAATCCTGCTAAAAATGCTGCCCCTAGCGCCGTTGTTTCCAAGTTTTCTGCTCGTTGGATCGGTACATTCAAGATATCTGTTTGGAATTGCATCAGATATTCATTGTTTGCTGCACCGCCATCTACTTTCAATACAGGAATCTTGATTCCAGTGTCATCTTGCATCGTATCGATGATATCTCTCACTTGATAGGCAATCGACTGCAAAGTAGCTTTAATGATATCTTCTTTTGTCGTTCCACGTGTCAAACCAAACATAGCCCCTCGTGCTGCCTGATCCCAATAAGGAGCACCCAGTCCAACAAATGCAGGAACAACATAGACCTCATCTTCGCTTGTAGAGCGTTTCGCTGCGTCTTCTGAATCGCTAGCTTTTTGCAACATTTGAAGTCCATCTCTCAGCCATTGAATCGAAGAACCAGCCACAAAAATACTTCCTTCTAAAGCATAGTAAACCTTTCCATTTATGCCGTAACCAATTGTCGTCAATAAATTATTTTTGGATAATTGCGGTTTTTCACCGGTATTCATGACAATAAATGAACCTGTACCATAAGTATTCTTGACCATGCCTGGTTCGAATGCCATTTGTCCGAATAATGCGGCTTGCTGGTCTCCTGCCATCCCTGAAATTGGTGCTTCGCTTCCATAAAAATGATAACCTTGCGTATAACCATAAACTTCTGAGTTAGAAGTGACTTTTGGTAACATCACTCGAGGAATATTTAGTAAATCTAAAATCTCCTGATCCCAATCTAGCTGATGGATATTGAACAACATCGTCCGGCTGGCATTCGAGTAATCAGTAACGTGCGCTTGCCCATCAGTTAGTTTCCATACTAACCAAGAATCGATCGTTCCAAACATCAATTCGCCTTTTTCAGCTCGTTCTTGCGCGCCTTCTACATGATCAAGAATCCAGCGTATCTTCGTTGCTGAGAAATAGGCATCGATCACTAACCCTGTTTTTTCGTGGAAAAATTCTTGATAGCCTTCATTTTTTAAGTTATCTGCAATTCCAGCTGACTGTCTGGATTGCCAAACAACTGCATGATAGATTGGACGTCCTGTATCTTTTTCCCATATTACTGTTGTTTCACGCTGGTTCGTTATGCCAATCCCAGCAATCTGATTTGGTTTGATCCCTGATTCGATGAACGCTCCGGCAATAACTGACTGTACAGAATTCCAGATTTCATTTGCATCATGTTCCACCCAACTTTCTTGCGGGAAATATTGCGTGAACTCTTTTTGAGAACTGCCGATGTGTCTTCCTTTCTTGTCAAAGATAATTGCTCGTGAGCTAGTTGTACCTTGGTCAATCGCCATGATATACGTTGATTCTGTCATTGTGATTCCCTCCATTATATGCAAACGCTTTCTTTAACTACTCTTATCATACTACTGTTTTAAAAAAAGAAACTGTCAAAATTTTATTCTTTTTTTCTTTTTTTGACAGTTTTTTATTATGAAGCTATTTTTTAATCAATTCTTTTCTTTTTTCAGCGTCTCTATTCTTCTTTTCAATCGAATAATGTCGTAAGGTGACGCAAATTCTGACAGATAATATTCACACTGTTTTTTGTTTCTCTGGCAAAATGTGATCACCAAATCATATTCTTTACCTTCTTCATAACTTCCAATCTCAATACCGCCGATTCCCCTCAGTTCTCTGATCAGATATTGTTGAAAAGCAATACGATAAATCGGCAGACTTTCTAAATCGATTCCAATCACTACTGGTTTTGCAATATAAAAATCGATCATCAAAAGAACATTGGCATACTGGATCATCAGGTAACTAAGCTCACTGCCTTCAGCTCTTTTCCTCGGCAATTGCTGCACCGCTGTTTCCTGTAGTTTCGCCAGTAACTGTGTTAAGGAATGCCCGAGCATTTTCTGCTGCTGTTCCAAAAGCCGATCACGCTCGTAGACTTCGATCTTTCCAACAAAGAAAAACCATTCATTGTTGATCTGGGAAATTTGGTAGCCTACTGCCTTTTCTTCTTTGATTTTCAAACGACGAGGACGATAATGCCATAACATCGTTTCCCGAATGTAAGTATCTAAAACAGCGGTTGGTAACTTTTTGCTCCGTGTCAAATCATACTGATAAAATATTTCTTCGTCTACTATCGAAAAAGAAACAAAAAAGCTGTAAAACATCATTGTTTCGTATACATTCAGTTCTGCTGCTGTTCGACTAAGATGCATCACGATGATTGGATCGATTGCTTGATAAAGCCGGTCCGACTGATAGAGTAATTTCTTTTCTTTCAAAGTTGCGTACGTACTTTTTTCATTCAATAGTCTTTTTTTCGTAATCCCGAGCCAGCAAGCAATCTGTGCTTCTGCTGATGCCGTAAACGTTGTTTCTAATACACGGTCCAATCCTAGAATGAACGGTCTTTTTTCTGGTGTATTTTGCAAAAAAAGCGGTCGCTGATCTTCCGGGATATATTGGAATAGTTCATAATAAAAATATCGTATCTGTAGCTCTTCTCCGTATAATTGACCGTTTTTGATTTGTAATCCAAATTCCTCTAAGAGCTGGTTCAATTCTTTGATCTTTCGAAAAACAGAAGACTCACTGATATTAAACGCTGTCGCTAATCGAATGATGGATACTTGCTGATGTTCTAATAAATAGACGAGCATCTTAAACTTCAAGCTTTCCTGCAATAAAAACAATAGAATTTTTTCCAAACTTACATCTTCGTCCAACACCAGCAGCGCCTGATACTCATTTCGCTGTACTTCTACTTTTTTTTCCATCATTCGGCCAATCAATTCAATATCTTCCAAATATTGATCAAACGAGGCTTTTGACAGTTGGACATGCTCTCTCAAACCATTGATAGAGGCTGTTCCCCCTTGCAGAACAAGGTTTCGCAAAATCAGGATCTGTAACTGCTCTTTTCTTTCTAATAATGCTTCAATCTTCATAGGCAGTATTCGCCACCTTTGACCACACCATATCTGCCACACGGTATTCTGGCTGGAAAAATAGCTCATGTTCTTCTAACTGTTCAAACGTCCATCCTTCTTCTACTGCAATTGTCAGTTGGTCAAGAAGGTGGAACATCTCTTTTTTGCTTTGGAGCTGTGCTCCAAGAATCTTTTTTTCAGAATCAAATAGAAATTTGAGTTTAACTTTGCTTTGATTTATTGCTGTAAGCTTGTATTCTACGTATCCTGTTTCAATTTTTTGGGGATAAAAAATGCTCTCTTCTTCTGTCAAACCTACGCTTCCTAAGAAATAGCCAAACCACTGATTGCCGACTGGACGATAGGTTCCCTGATCCTTTGTCTGTGAGCCACTAATTGTCTTGCTGACATTTCGTGCTGTACGGACAGCGTTATTTACTAGAGAAACATACATTTTTTCATTTGTTGGACGAAAAGTTACTTGGATCGCATCGCCAATCGCATAGACGTCTTTTTGAGACGTTTGCAAGTAGTCATCTACCCAGATCGTTCCATCATCATTCAATGTTAATTGTTCTTCCCACATCTGATTGTCGGGGCGAGAATGATTAGCCAGCAAAACAAGATCATAGTTCTCCTTTCTTTTTTCCGTCTCTACAATAGCGGTTTCATTTTCAGTCAAAGACACAACTTGTTCTTCTAAAAAAAGTGAAAGCCCTTGATTTTTCATTTCCTTTACTAACGGTTCTGTCATTTCAGGATCTAGATAACGAAAAAGAATTGACTCTCGGCTTTCGTAAAGATGGATTTGTTTTTTTCTTGATGCCAAACCTTCAGCTATTTCGATTCCTGCTTGTCCTGCACCAATAATTGCAATTTTCTTTGCATTCATGATCTTTTGCTGAAGAGCCGTTACGTTTTGTATCTTTTTAACTGGATGAATAAGCGTTGATTCTGCAGAAATATTTCGAAACTTTTGATTTGAACCAGTCGCTAGAATCAAACGATCAAAATCCAATTTTTTTCCTCCTGCTAAAACGACTTTTTTTTCTTTCAATCCTATTACTGTCTTTTCTGTGTAAACATGGATTCGATAGCGGTCAGTCAGTTCTTCTTTCGTGATCCAAGAAAGTTGTTTTTCACTGGTAACCTTTCCTTTTAATATCAAATTGAACCCGCTGGGAATCCATCCTAACTTCGATTGCTTTTCAATCAAATATATTTCACTTGTTGGCATCAATTGGCGAAGATAAATAGCCGCATGAATCCCTGCAAACGACCCGCCGACAATTACAATGTTCATCTGCATTCCTCTTTCTTATAAGGTGTTCTACTGCTAACTTCTCAATCAGAAAACACAGTATTCATAACTCGCTTTCAACCTTATGATACATAGCGATGCAGCAGAATCAACCCTCTCCATCATACCGTGTTCTAGGTCTGTTTCTCAATAATATACTAGTGGACCTAATTGAAGAGTATCATTTCTGAAGAGATGTTTCAAAAAATGTACTCTTATAAAAGAAAAAAACTCGCCTTTTACGTACCTCTGTCCAAATAGGAAACAGAAAAGAACGAAAAGACGAGTTTTAGTGTGTGTAATGTAATAGTTAGAATAGACACATCATTTTTATGCTAACAATTTTTAATTCTTTAATGCTTCAACAACTGCTTCGCCTAATTGATGAGCAGATTGAGGATTTTGCCCTGTAAGAAGCCGCCCATCAATGTGAACCACTTCTGAAAAAGCTCCACCAGACTGATAGTTTGCTCCTTTTTCTTTCAAAGCATCTTCTGCTAAGAATGGTACTTCATTCGTTGTACCATTTGCTTCCTCTTCTTCATTACTGAACCCAGTCACTGTACGTCCAGCTAAAATAGATTTTCCAGACTCATCTGTAACTGGCAACAATCCTACAACACCGTGACAAACAGCTGAGACCAGCCCTTCATTTCGATAGATTTGTGAAGCGACTTTCCCAAGATCTATTGCTTCTGGAAAATCCCACATTGTTCCGTGGCCACCAGCATAATAAACCGCTGCATAATCATTTGCATCCACATCATCAGGACGTAAGGTATTTCCCAAGGCCCGATTTCTGAAATCTTCATCTTTATAATAGGCCCAATCGATTTCATCCATATTCAAAACACTTTGCGGTTCTAAAGGTACATATCCGCCTTTAGGACTGACAAAATCTGCATCGATCCCATTTTTTACTAATACATCATAAAAATGAGTCAGTTCACTTAACCACAAACCTGTAGGACGCTCGATCTTTTCGTACTTTTCTACATTTGTTAATACGATCAATACTTTCATTTTCCCATCCTCTTTCTATAAAAATTGCGTTATTGATAACGTGCTTTCAAGAAATTATATAATGGACTTGGCAAATAAAGCTCTTTATATGCTTCTTCGAAGGGTTTCGTTACAAATTCATCCTCACGGTTTTCCAATAATTTCTCTGCCCAGTCAGGATCGACGATCATTTGCTGTCCAATTGCTGCAAGTTCTGCATATTTCAATACCTGCTCTACATCTTCGCGATTGCGGATCCCACCGACACCAACTAAAGGGATCTTTCCTTGAATCGTGTTATGGACCACTTCAAGAATCGATTTATCGTTGTATTTATCAGAACGAGCTATTCGATCATACATATTTAATGAAACATGCAGATAATCTAGTTTTGACTCACGTAATCGTTCAAGAAGCCAGATCGTGTCTTCAAAACGGATACCTGGTGTTTCATATTCTTCTGGTGAGAAACGATACCCTACGATGAATGGTTTTTTAGCATATTGTTCAACCGCTGAGAAAACCGTTGTTAATAATTCTTCAATAAAACGATAACGACTTTCCAAGCTACCGCCCCATTGATCCTCTCGTCTATTCGAATGCGGAGAGAAAAATTGTTGAATCAAATACGTATTTGCTCCATGCAACTCGATTCCATCAAATCCTGATTCAATCGCTCTGCGTGTGGCTTCGCCAAATGCTTGGATTGTTTCTTTGATTTCATTTTCACTTAATGCTCGCGGTGTTTCTGCATCAGGTCGTTCCGCTGCAACTGCACTTGCAGATACAGGCTGTTCTCCTGATAGAGTAGCTCGACTAGTCATTCGTCCACCGTGGAAAATCTGAACAATCGCTTTTGCACCTTCTCCTTGGATTGCTTTAGCTAGTTCACTTAACCGAGGAATCATTTCATCGTGAGCGATGCTCAGTTCACCTGGCCAGCCTTTTCCGATATCTTGGACATTTGCAGCACCAGTAATAACAGCACCAAGTCCTTTAGAACGTTGTTTATAATAAGTGATCTCATCTTCGGTGATCACTCCATTGAAGAAGCTGAGTTGTGTCGTCATAGGCGACAGCATCAATCGGTTCTTCAATTGAACTCCTGAAGGTAAAGTAATTGATTGATCAAATTGTGACATTGTCATTCCTCCCATAATTCGCTCTGATTAACCTATCGAGAATCATCTATCATTAAACCACTCTGTTAGTTGCACATGCAACTAATTTGCTTAAAAAATTTTTATTTTTTTTGTAACTTATCTGTTGCTTCATTCATTATCTCGGCTAATTCTTTACTTGCTTCATTTCCCAAGACTGCTTTGTACGACTGATGGAGTTCTTCCCAACTACCATCGACTTCCTTAGTAAATTGGCGTCCTTGTTCTGTAAGATAAACTAATGACAAGCGCCCTTCGCTAACTGTTTTGACGTATCCTTTATATTCTAATTTTTCAACAAAACGAGCGATTGTTGAAGGCGCAGAATAGAGCATTTGTGCAATATCTTTTTGCGGTATACCATCTTTTTCTTTTAATATCAATAAAATAAATCCATAAGTTGGTGCCAGACCTGTTTTTCTAAACGCTTCATCAGCTAATTTATTCAATAGGCGATCTAGCTTTTTCACGCTAAAGAAAAGACATTCATCCAACGCTTTTTCAATTGGCTTTTCCATTTCATCCCCTCCATTGGCGTACATATCATAGTATGATTTTTATTTTTTGTCAAAAAACACGGAGTAATGACCGCCTCCTCTGTTTAGTTTTGAGAAAAAGAAGTTGTGACAAAAAATGTGTCACAACCTCTCGGTAATACGTTTCAATCAAATAAGCTTTTCTTTATTTACTTCCACCACAAATGCTTCATATGGTCGTAACTCGACTTTGCCGTCTGGTAACTGTTTCAGAGGATAATTTGACACAATAATCCTTAAAGCTTCACGTGGAACAGTGAACACCTGTTTTTCACTAGACATATTGCAAACAACGAGCCATCGCTGATCTTCATATATGCGAGAATAGGCAAAGACATGCTCTGGCGTCTCTTCTACTAATTCATAGTCTCCCCAGACGATGATGTCATGTTTTCTACGCAAATCGATCAATTTCTTGTACATATAAAAAACAGAATCTTGATCTGCTAACGCTTCTTCTGCATTGATTTCTTTATAATTTGGGTTGACTCGAAGCCATGGAATTCCAGTAGTAAACCCAGCATGTTCACGGGCGTTCCATTGCATAGGCGTCCTAGCATTGTCTCTTCCTTTCACATTGATTGATTCCAAGATTTCCTCTTTTGTAAATCCAGAAGAAATCCTTTCGTTATACATATTGATTGTCTCAATATCTTTTGCTTCCGCGATATCATCAATTGGGCAATTCGTCATGCCTAATTCTTCTCCTTGATAGATATAAGGAGTACCTTTCATCATATGAAGCAAGATAGCAAACATCTTGGCACTTTCTTTTCGATACACATCGTCATTTCCCCAACGAGAAACAATTCGCGGAAGATCATGATTATTCCAAAATAAACTATTCCATCCTTCACCACCCAAAGAAGTTTGCCATTTCGATAATACTTTTTTCAGTTCAGAGATACTCAAGGGTTTCAAATCCCATTTGTCTTTGCCTTCTTGCTGATCTAATCCTATGTGTTCGAATTGGAAGACCATGGATAATTCATTTCTTTTAGGATTGGAATAAAGTTTCGCGATTTCGGTAGTTGCTCCCCATGTTTCGCCAACAGTCATCAGATTTTTGTCACCAAAAGTTGCTTGATTCATTTCCTGAAGATACTCATGCAGTTTAGGTCCATTACTTGTGATTTCTTTATCCGGTTCTTTGCCAATCATATCGATCACGTCCATACGAAAGCCACCAATACCTTTATCGATCCAGAAATTCATCATTTGATAAATCTCTTGGCGAACCTGTTTATTTTTCCAATTCAAATCAGGTTGACGCTTGCTATACAAGTGCAGAAAATATTGCCCCGTTTTTTCATCCAACTGCCAAGCAGAACCACTGAATATTGAGCGCAATCTATTAGGCTCTTTTCCATTGACCAGATCACGCCAAATATAATAGTCCCGATAAGGATTTTCTTTATTTTTACGGGCCTCAATGAACCACGGATGTTCATCAGAAGTATGATTCACCACCAGATCCATGATGATACGGATATTTCTTTTCTTTGCTTCTTCAATCAGTTCTTCCATTTCTTCCATCGTACCGAATTCTGCCATGATTGCTTGATAATTACTGATATCATACCCATTGTCATCATTCGGAGACTCGTATACTGGAGAAAGCCAAATTGCATCAATACCTAAATACGCCAGATAATCCAACCTGGAAATAATCCCCCGCAAATCTCCAATACCATCTTGATTTGAATCTTGAAAACTTCTTGGATAGATTTGATAAACAACTGAATGGTGCCACCATTTTTGTTCCATGATTTTCCTCCTATAAATGGATGTTTCTATTTTTTGCTTAATCATTTATTTTAGTCTCTCTCACTAAAAATTGTAACGCTTTCAAATAGCTATTGCACCTTGTTATCGGTAACAGAATAAAACAAAAAAACAGCTGAGGAAATTTCCTCAACTGTTTTTTGAAAGGATTGATTTATGCAGGAAAGAATGCTGATTTCACAACTTCTTTATAAACGGTGTTCACTCAGCTGTCCCTTGGTATTAGCTCAAAAAACGGCAAAATATAAGAAACTATTTTTTCGTTTTTTTCTCTAATACTCAGGCCAGAACACTGATTTCACAACCTCTTTATAAACGGTGTTCACTCAGCTGTCCCTTGGTATTAGCTCAAAAAACGGCAAAATATGAGGAACTATTTTTTCGTTTTTTTCTCTAATACTCAGGCCAGAACACTGATTTCACAACCTCTTTATTTCACATTCAATATCCACATGAATCCCACGAATACAAAGAACAGACCATACATGATGGGAGATACTTCTTTTCCTCTTTTAGCTGCTAACATGGTAATTGGATAGAAGATAAAACCTAATGCAATCCCATCTGAAATACTATAAGTCAAAGGCATGCCGATCAAGATCAAGAATGAAGGGATCGCAATCTCTAATTTTCCCCATTCGATTTGTCGCAAAGATTGTGCCATCAATACTCCTACCATAATCAATGCTGGTGCAGTTACTTGTGAAGTAACAACTGATAGTAATGGAGAAAAGAACAAGCCTAACAAGAAGAAAATCCCTGTAGTAATAGCTGTGATACCTGAACGTCCTCCAACGGCGATACCAGCTGATGATTCTACAAATGCACCAACAGGAGAAGTACCTAATAAGGAACCCGCAAGCATAGCTGTTGAATCAGAAGCTAAAGCTTTCCCTACGCGAGGCATCTTGTTGTCTTTCATGAAACCTGCTTGGTTTGCTAATCCAACTAAAGTTCCTGCTGTATCAAAGAAAGTCACAAGCAAGAATGTCAGCACTACGACCCACATTTGAAGAGAATTGATGTCCCCTACATGTTTTAATGCAACTAAAAATGTTGGTTTCAAACTTGGTGCTGCGGCAACAATTTCAGAAGGCATTGGAATCAAACCTGTGACCAGACCTAAAATCGTTGTAGCTGCCATCCCGATGAAGATGCCACCTGGTACACGCCGAACAAGCAAGATAGCAGTTACGACTAATCCAAAAATCGTCAACCAAGTAGAACCAACGTTGAGTGATCCTAATCCTACTAATGTAGATTCATTCGAAACGATGATCCCACCTTCGCTCAGACCAAGGAAAGCGATAAATAGACCGATACCGCCAGAAATCGCATATTTCAAATCTGCTGGGATCGCATCAATGATCATTTCCCGCAGCTTGAAGATTGTGATCAAAATAAAAATCAAAGAAGCAACGAATACGCCGGCTAATGCTGTTTCCCATGGAATCCCCATTCCTAAACAAACAGAATAAGCAAAAAAAGCATTGATCCCAAGAGCAGGTGCCGTTCCAATTGGATAACGGGCTAATACCCCCATTAAAATACAGCCGATCGCACTGGCTAATGCAGTCGCAGTAAACACTGCTCCTTCATCCATTCCAGAAGCACCTAATACAGTTGGATTTACAAATAAGATATAAGCCATTGAGATAAATGTTGTAAATCCTGCCAGTACCTCACGTTTTACCGTGGTGTTCAATTTTTCTATTTCGAAGTAGGAAAGTATTTTTTCCTTCATCTTCCATCCCCCTAAATCCGAACATTATAAATAAAGTCCGTTAAAATTTCGATTTATTAATAAAACAACGTGTTTTATCATATACTAAAACAAAACATAAGTAAACAAAAAATTCGGATTTTAAGCAAAATCCGAACGTTCCATCTGATTAAATCTCTTTATCTCAAAGTTCATGAACATTCACTTTGGATTACAAGAATTTCTTTATTGTGTTAATAAAGTTTCTTCATTCTAGTCTCAAAAATCAATAGTGTGATTTGATTTTACCATTTCGTTTCTGTTCTTCTTTGATGAATTCTTTTGTATCGACAGGATTCAGATTATTTAGTCCGCCAAAACCTGTATCGACCATTTTTCCCCAGACTTTTGTCTTCTTTTTTCCTGATTTGAGATTCTTTGCTCGAAGCTTCTCACTATGTTTTGCTCGCCGATACTTCAAATAACCTTCTAATCTTCCCATTAGATCCACTGTTTTTCCTCCTTTTTATTCAATCAGACGACTCAGCTTTTCCTATAACAAAATAATTGCCTTCAGGGTCAGAAAAATTGAAAGTCAAGATGCCATTGTTATCTGTGATTTCTCCTGGTTCTTCCATGTTCTCGTAGATAGTCTCAAATTCGTCCGTAAAAAACACTAAAGAAGGCGGTGGTCCTAATACTTCTGGTGAAAATTTCTGCACAAATACTTTTGGGAATACGCCTAATTCTAATTCTTTTGAGATGCTGAGTACAATACTCTTAAATTCTTCTGGCAATTCGATTGTTTCAGAAATTTCTGCACCAATTTTTTCTACAAAGAATCGGCAAATCATCTCTACGTCATTGACATAAAGCATCACACGTGTTTTTTGTATCATCGTTTGACCCTTCTTTCTATTTGATTTTCTTTCCTGTCTATAAACTGATTTCATTATATCACGAAAGCGCAAACACCTTGTGTTTGATACTATTCAAGAAAAATAAAGCAATAGTTTCTAGGATTGCTTTCCTCCACAAACTTTTTTTACAAAAAAAAAACGGCAATGAATGCCGCTCTTCTTTTTTCGATTCTTTTATAATTCTGCTTCTGATTCATCTTTGGTTAGTGTGTGTCTAACACTAGTTACGCCAAATGTTTGATCGATTTTTTCCTTCAACGCTTCGATTGCCTGTGCGCCACGTGCCGCTTGTTCAGCATTGATGGATTCAATGACCAGCACCGCTGCTTGTGTTTCTTCCGTCAGCATCGTTCTTTGGGCTTCACGCCAGTTGAGACAGCGACAGATCGCTCCTTGTTCATCATAGTAGATGATTTCTTCCGGAAGTGCCGGAGCATCGGAATCTGCACCTAAAGGCAGGAATGATTCGCCACCTTGGGCTTTTCCTAAATGCAGATTTCCTGCGATCTTTTCGATATCTTCTCCGCCGCAAGGTACGCCAAAAGACAAGGAAATACTATTATAGATATCTACAAGCGGATTGATTGGGAAAAATTCCCGTTCTTGATTTGCACGTTTCAGTAAAGCTTCAATAGAAGAACGTGCACCTTTTTTAGTCTTGAATGTGGTAAATGCCTGACGCCACTGAGCAATGACTTCGTTTTGGCTGAATGTTTCTTCTGTAAGGTAATTTCTTGCTTCTTTTGCTGCCTCATTCAATAATTGATGATACGTTTCTTCACTTTCTTTTGTTACGTGGTTATCGATACCATTTACGGATAAGATTTCGATGGTTGCTTCAGGAAATACTTCCCAGAAATTGGTATCCACTATTACTTTTTTCATCTGTTCACACCTCTTGATTAGAATAATTGCTTGATGAATAGATAGTCTGTTTGGGGATCATCTCCCATATAAAAAACATGTTCGCTGTATTTGATAAATCCTTTTTTACGATAAAAAGCGAGCGCAACATCGTTGTGTTCCCAAACACCGAGCCAAATGGCTGTTTTTTGCTTTTCTTTTGCTTTTTCAATAGCTGTATCTAGTAAAAATGTACCGATACCTTGATGTTTAAATTTTTTTCGTACATAGATTCGCTCGATTTCTAAAAAATGATCAGCCATTTCCTCAGATTGACTCGTTCCTGTATTTAGTTTCAGGTAACCCGCAGGCTCTTGATCGATACTCACTAGGAAAAAATCGGTTTCTTTATCTTTTAGCTCTTCTGTAAGTTTTTCTAGTGCATAAGCTTGTGTCAAGTAATCAGCTAAATGCTCCTGTGAATTATCTTTTCCAAATGTATCTGTAAATGTTTCGATACTAATTTGTTGTAGTAAGTCTACATCTGAAGGCGTCATTTTTCGAATTTCGTATTTATTCACGGCTTCTTCCTTTCAATAGATCCTTTTATTGCCTTTTTTGACAAAATTCCAATCTTCGCTAACATTCTTGCATACTTTATTTAAAAGATATTCCAATTGTTTTGCTTCTTCGTCAGAAAGACCATTTAATGCGACTGCATTGGAGTAGTTGTTTTCTCGAATGATGAAAGGATAGATTTCTGCTCCTTTTTTAGTCGGATAGAGTTTCTTGATTTTTTTATTTTCTTTATCTTCCAAACGTTCGATCATCCCATTGGATTCTAATTTCTTGATTGCTCGGGCAGTCGTTGTACGATCTACTTTGATCATTTCTGCTAGTTTTTCTTGGATGATTCCAGGATTTTCGCAAATACGTACTAAATAAAGATACTGTCCTCTTGTTAAATCGACTTCTTTGAATTCGATATTGCTAATAGAATCTAGCGCTCGGGCAATCATTCCGATGTCTCGAAGGATTTCAGCCATTTCATCCCACCTTTATTTTGTTTGTAAGACTAGTTTACCTCTTTTTGTTGCAAATGCAACTATTTTCAATAAAAAAATCAAGTTCTTTTTTAATAACTAGTAAAGTATATTCTTTTCTTCTTTTACGAAAAAGCTCAATCACAATAGATCTGGTTTTTGTTTTCTAAAATAAGTAACTGTTTCTTCGTTGTTCGCTTTTCTGATAGCTTTGGCAACTCTTCTATACTAAAAAATCCCATGTTGGAAGTTTCATTATTCTCAATAAACTTGGCCTCTTCACCGTGGATCGCACAAGCAAAAACAAGTTTATAATACTGAAAAAGCTGTGGAATATCTTTTTGTTTATTCGTATCAAAAACTGCTCGCAACTGAGTAGTTTCTACTGTTAATCCTATTTCTTCATAGACTTCTTTACGCACATTTTCTTCAGGAGACAATCCTATTTCAGCAAATCCACCAGGAAGTGACCATTCTTTCGTCCGTTTATCTTCGATTAGTAGGACCTTGCCTTCTTTTTTGATATAGGCACGAACATCTATTTTTGGTGTTGGATGTCCTTCTCCAATCGTTGTGAGCGCTTTTATTTCTTCGAAAGTTTCTTTTCCTATTTCACTGATCAATTCCAATGAAATCGTCCGGATCTCCTCAAAACGCTCTTTATCAAATACATCTTTTCCATAATATAGACCAGCTTGAGAAAGTGCGAGTAGTCTTTTGTATTGAGCCAACTTCTTGTTCATTCTCTTCCCTTCTTTTTTAGCAAATGTATGACTATGTAATCAAGTATAGAAGACTAGTTTAATTACGGCAAATAAATATAATGAAATCTGCAATAAATAAAAGAATGTTAAAAAACTCGAGAACAAAAGACATTCGACTTCTCTGGGGCTGTGAATAAACGGCGTTCAAAAGCTTGCATCTGCAGTAATAAGCCCCACCAAACGAAAAATATGATGAGCTATTCTTGTTTGGCTGTTCTTATTAATTGAGGCAGGACAGCTTTTTCACAACCTCCCCACTAAACGGTGTTCAATCAGCTGATGCTCGGTATTCACTAAAAAAACGGCAAAATATGAGGAGCTATTTTGCCGTTTTTTTCTATAATACTCATATTAAAACACTGACTTCACAACCTCTTCCTTAAACGGTGTTCAAAAGCCAATTTTTCGATATTAAGCCATTTCTTTGTTACTTATTGTCATTGATTTCTTTTTCTAATTTATCCAATAGTGGAGTGTAATCCACTTGAGTATAGTCTGTTACATCAAATTCATATAGTGTTCCTAACTGGAATTTGTCATATTTTCGGTCGGCGATGATCTTTTTGAATGCTTCTTTCGTAATATGATTGGTCCCTTTCGTTCGATCTTCCAATACGTCACCATAGTGATAATGATCCATGATATAGCTCAAATGACGATCTGATTCACGATCACGTTTGTACCGACGTTGCCATAACACTTCAAAGTCTGCTGTTAGGCGAATCGTGATCACCTGATATCCGTATCTATCTGCTAATTCTTGGAGTCGTGCTTTTTGCTTATCACTAAAAGGATACTCGGACACAATCACTTTCTTTCCTGCTTCCATATACAAATCAAGTGCTTTGTAATAGAAAGGATAAACTTTCGTCCTTTCTTGTTCCGCCCGTTCTTCCAAATTGTTAAACCCGATGGATTCTGCATAGTATTCCTTGATTTCATCGAGCGTGATGGCATACATATCTGGAAATCGTTCCCGTAGTTTATTCATAAGATATGTTTTTCCTGTACCAGGACTACCAGCCAGAAGAATGAAATACTTTTTCATCTCATTTATTTCCTAAGTTAATTGGACTTTCCAAGTTCATAAACAGTCCAATCTTATGCTTGACAATTTCTTTTACTGCTTCATTTGCTGGAATCACATTATGGCGAAGAGACTTGTTGATTTCTGTTTCACTAAAGGTTTCTTTAGCTACTTTCGTCCAGTTGACTAAAAGCTCCGTTCCAACATTGAATTTGCGGATCCCGTTATTGATCAATTCAGGATAATCTTCTTCTTTCACACCTGTTCCTCCATGGATAACTAGGGGGACATCAACTACTGCATCGATTTCTTTCAGCAAGGGAATGTTTACTTCTGTTTTTGATTTGAATTGTCCATGATTCGTACCGATAGCAATAGCTAATGCATCCACGCCTGTAGCTTCTACAAATTTCACTGCGTCTTCCGGTCTTGTATATACCTTGTCATTTTCAGCGACATGGATTCCTTCTTCTGTACCGCCGATTGTTCCAAGTTCTCCTTCTACGGAAACACCGTGCGCATGGGCATATTCTACTACTGCTTTTGTCTTCAGGATATTTTCTTTGAAAGGCAGATGGGACCCATCATACATGACAGAAGTATATCCGCTGTCGATTGCTTCTTTGATATCATCAAAGTCTCGGGCGTGGTCTAAGTGCAAGACTGCATCAACCATTTCTTCTTCTGCAATAGCTGTCATTACATTGACTAACACATGCATGCCGATATATTTAGCGGTATCGACACTTGTTTGAATAATGATTGGCGAACCCATTTCTTTTGCTGCGCCTAGCATGGCAGGAAGCATTTCTAGGTTATGCGTATTAAAAGCTCCAACTGTAAAATTCAACTCTTCTGCTGTTTTTGTTACTTCTTTCAATGTTGTATACATCTTTTATTGCCACCTTATCTTTTTATTTGTTTCCTTTGATCGTTACTTGTTTTGCAATTTGTCGCATCTCATCCATTTTGCCCATGTAGTAATCGATCCCTTGATCATCACCAGCACGAGCAGCATCTGCACGCTTCTGGTTATAGAGGCTCATCAGTTTTTTATACCCATCTCCGATCGTCTGTTTATTTTCCAAGCTCTTTTCTAAATATTGGATGGCTTGATCGTTCTCATACAATTCAGAAAATTTAAGTCCAACTTGTTCATAAAGTTCCGCTAATTTATGCCTATCTTGGGTAGTGGAAATCTCTTGTTTCAATTGTGTAATCTCTGATTGAATCTTTTCGGTCGCTTCTGGCGATAGGGCTTTTTCTTCTTTTGCCAGAACTTTTTTCGGTTCTTTTTCTTTTTTCTTAAAAAATCCAAACATCATTTTCCCTACTTTCAATTAAAATGCTTTCAAAACTGGGCTTAAGATCCAGGCATATAAGAGTGCTGCGGCTACTGTATCTACATCGGTTGCTGTAGCATTGATGAATCCCATCGAATTAAAGATCGTTACTAGCAAAGCGGGCAATAATGTAATAAAGAAACCATGAGCAATACCGCCAATGATCGCTCCTCGGCGTCCGCCAACTGCGTTGCCAAATATCCCTGCTGTCCCTCCGGCAAAGAAATTGGTTAGCATACCAGGTAAAATCATCGCTAAGCCGAACATGGGCAAAGTAAACATGGCAATAATCGTACCAATCGTTGTCGTAATGAAACCTAAAATGACAGCATTTGGGCTATAAGGAAAGAAAACTGGACAATCTAAGGCAGGGATCGCATCAGGAACTAATTTCATAGCTATCCCTCGAAATGCCGGCACGATTTCACCTAACAGTAGACGTACACCAGCTAGCAATACATACACACCCACTACGAATTGGATGGCTTGTAAAAAGGCAAACATGATATAGTTTTGATCTCCTGATAATTCAGAAGCGAATGGTTCGCCTGCAAATAAAACAGTGATGATATATAGCGGGACCATCACGACCATGACAGACAAATAAGTATCTTGCAGAAATTCGAAATGTGTCGGCAACTTGATATCTTCGATCGACTTTTTATTTTCGCCTTTCTCACCAAAAAGCTTAGCAACACCGGCTTCAAATAAGTACCCGATCGTACAAAAATGACCTAAAGCAATATCATTTGATCCAGTGATTTTACGAATGATCGGTTGCGCTACTGCCGGCATAGCAATGGCGAAACAAGCTCCGATAAAACCACCGACCAAGATCAATACGATCCCTCGCAGACCGGCAAAATAGCCAAAGACTGTCGTCATCGTTGCCATCCATAAAATTGCTTGACCAGTTAAAAAAATGTACTTCCATTTTGTGAAACGAGCCAAAATAATATTGAATACAAAAATGGCTAAGAATGTCAGTGCAATATCTCTACCTAAACCCAAATCATTCATTGCTTGACCATTGATAGATTCAATAGAAGGGATGATCCCTTGCATATGAAATCCTTCAGTAAAGATTTTCCCGAAATAAGTTAAACTTCCAACGATGATGCTCGAACCGGCACTCAATACTTGAAATCCTAGGAGTGTTTTTAACGTGCCAGAGATGACTTGTCCTGCTGATTTCTTCTGCAGTAGTAGACCCAACATAGCAATCAATGCAATGGTGATCGATGCCTGAGTCAAAATATTTTCGATGATAAAATTGATAACGCCCATGTTTTTACCCTCTTTTCTTTTTGTATTTAGATAACTCCCTTATCTTGCAGAACTGGGGTGATTTTTTCTTCAATTTCATTTTTTGAAACAATATTTTTCAAATAGATCATCGCCGTTTTAGGATCAACTGCGAACTTTTCGAACTGCGAACGAAAATTTTCTGCTGTGATGATCACATCTGGTTTCATGGAAACTGCGGAAGAAATATCACAATGGTCCAGTTTGGCTTCTACTCCTAATTTGTTCAAAACATCCTCAGCAGACATCTGTGCTGCAAAACTGCTTCCTAAACCTGCACCGCATACGAATAAAATGTTCAATTTGTTCATCTTTGTTCTCCCCCGTATCATTTATTATTTCTCAACTACTGAAAAAAGCAGTTGTTTGAAATCTTCGATATTTGTGCATTCAATCAATCGATCCAATTTCTCTTCGTTGTTGATCAATTCAATTAGTTCTTTCATGATGTTCAGATGCGAGTAGGAGTCTACTGCTGCCAAACAAAAAATAATCTTTACTGGATCCATTTCAGGATTACCGAAATCGATTGGTTGCTCAATCGTAGCTACGCTGACTCCTAATTTATTGACCCCATCTTCTGGTCGGGCATGGGCTAGCGCCATGTGTTTGCCAATCACGATATACGGTCCATATTCATTCACTGCACGAATCATCGCTTCGACATAGCGCTCTTCGACAATGTTTTCTTTAACCAATGGTCTAGCAGCTAGTTCAATCGATTCCTCCCAAGTAGTGGCTTTTTCTTTGATCATGATATTGCTGTCCGTCAAAATATCTTTTAACATAGGCTGGATCTCCCTTTTGTTGATTTCTAAATTGTTTGTTTCGAATAATTTTTCTAACTTGCCATAGATGATTCGATCTACTCGGCCACCACTTTCTTTCATGACATCTATTATTTGAGTGAATAACTCCGTCGATTCATGACTGTTAGGCTCTAACCGCTGTAGTTCTTCATTTCTTTTCAAAAAGTCTTCTATAACCAAGATATTCGTCTCAGTTAAAATCGGATCGACAACTAAAAGCGGCTTATTTCGATAATTCAATTGAAAGGTGCTGAAAACCAGATTGACATCCAATTTATCTACTAATTCGATTTCTTTTGAACTTAAAACTGCAGTAATCTCGATCTGAGGA
The DNA here is from genome assembly GCF_031143325.1 of Enterococcus sp. FR204. Classification (NCBI taxonomy): domain Bacteria; kingdom Bacillati; phylum Bacillota; class Bacilli; order Lactobacillales; family Enterococcaceae; genus Enterococcus; species Enterococcus sp. FR204. The sequence goes on from NZ_JAKZIW010000002.1 coordinate 82,505, forward strand.
AACTTTTCTTTCAGATTCTCTGCTAACAGATTTCCAGTAGCCATCCCATGGTTACAGACAACGACTGATTTATAAACATAATTCAAGTCTCGCTTGATTACACTGGCGATCGTCGAAAAGTGGATGACAAGAAAAGCTATCTCGTCCTCCAGTATCTTGCCACCAATTACTTCTTCGATCGTAGGAACAAAATGAGTGACTGCGCGGTAGATTGGGAAATAATTTGTTCGGATGTTTTCTTTCAATGGATTCATGACTTGGATATGATTCTTGATTCTTACAATCAGTGCAGCCATGTGCTTATAGAGATTTTCGAATAAAGCTTCTTCCTTTAGATGGAAAGGTACGTGTGTCTCGTTCTCTACAAATTGGATCAATTGGATCGTTAGTAATTGAGCTTGTACCCACTCGATTGAATTGGAGATATCTCTAGCATTGAACGTCTCAATAGTGAAACGAAGATAATTTCTTTCTACTTGCGGGACATTGTCCAATTGAAATTCCTCGATCATGTGGTCAATAAATGCAGAAAAGCTACTGTCTTTTATTTCTGTATTTTTCCAATTAATGGCAGAGATAAATTCATGTTTCCTGATTCGCTGGATCCAGATCAATGTAAAAAGCAGGATTTGTTTTTTATAAATATCATCTTCTTGTTTCAACAACTTATTGGAATAGATCTCCTGTATTCTTTTGATTTCCACCAAAGGAAAATAATGGAGAAAGATTTTTTGAGCCGGTGTTAATTGTGCATCTTGATTCATAAAGAAGCCGGTCATTCCCAGATTCTGATTGATAAAATCATAGATCATCGTACGGATAGATCGTTCTGAACCTTTATAAACCAGTCCTTGCTTTCCATAACTGACGATCTCTATCCCATAACTGACCAGTGTTGCTCGTAACCGTCTCATATCTTCATCTAATGTACTTTTAGAGATTTGAAATTCTTCTTCTTTTTTGTTTAGATGGATCGGGATTCGGCTGTAAGCAACGGCTAAAACTAGATCAAAAATACGTTCGCGCCGATTCAAAAAGCCGTCTTTCACATCTTTTATTTCAGTTTCTAATCGAGCTTGCTTTTCCTTTTCCAGCTTCAACAAAAAACCTTTGTTGCGAATTGTACGGATCTCCGGAAGCTTTTTACTGCTCAACCAGATATTCGCTTCAAGAACTTCCTGACGAATCGTCCGCTGACTGACATTGAACTCACTTGCTAGATGTTTTGCTTTTACTGGATATTGGGCTGTCATGATTCTGTGAAGTATTTCAATTGTTCTTGTTTTCATAGAAATGATCTCCTTCTGATTTCAAGTATATGGTTCCGCTTACATAATAAAAAGTAGATATTTCTGCCACTTGAAGTGGAAAGAAAGTAAGCAAAGCAAACAAAAAATAAGCCATATGCTTTTTCATCTCCTCAACGAAAAAGACATACGCCTATTATTACAAAAATTTTGCCCATCTATACAAAAAAGAGGTTGTGAAAAAGCTGTCCTGCATCAAGTAATAAGAACAACTAAACTAAAATAGTGCTTCCTATTTTTCGTTTGGTTGTTCATATTATCGCAGATGCAAGCTTTTAAACACCATTTAGTGGAGAGGTTGTGACAGAGATGTTCAGCCTTGAGCGATAAGAAGCGATTTTGAAAAATAGCTTCCCATCTTTTACAAAATCGTGCCTTATTGCCGATAGGCTATCTCTGGCACACCGTTTATTCAGAAAAAGGAGCTGCAACAAGGCTTTTGTCACAGCTCCATTCATAAATATTTCCTGTCAATCCAGCATAATCGGCTGAATAAAATCGGCTTGCCATCTTTTTTCTTTCTCAGAAAAATCAAAATACCATATCTGAGAAAAATACTGTCGTTGTGTCTTACTTCCTGAGATCAATCGCCCATCTTTTCGATCGACTGAATAATCACAGCATCTGAAATCAATTCGGATGGCAAAACTATTTTCGTGGATCTGTCGATAATTTCCTACTTCCTGAATAGTTATTTTTTTAGTATGATTTCTTACACCGTCTGCTTTGTTTTTTTGCAGAACTTTCTGATGTTCGGCAAACAGCTTGTCTGTATAACAGCTTCTGGCTTTTTCAGGAGTTTCTTCTTCCCAAGCGGATTGGATCTTCATGAATATCTTTTGGATTTCCAGAAACTGTGCTTTCTTTTCTTTAGCCGTTCCTGACATGCGGGACAATATCTCCGCTTTCAGCCTTTTCTTTTGTCTTTTATTCTTGACGATAGAAAAAGCAGAAACCCCTCCTACTGACAAAACAGCTAATGCAAGAAATCCCGTTTGCTCATAACTAGAAGGACCTGTACTTGGACCATAATACCCATAAGAATCTCTGCCGTAAGAACGACTGCCAAAATAACTGCCCCCATATGAACGACCGCCAAATGAACCTCTGCCCGAACTTCGACCGCTAGATGTACCTCCACCATGACCACCCGCGACAGCGAATCCTTGGGTCGGCAGAGCAAACAAACATAGGCCCACTAACAAAATGATTGCTAAATAATTGATTTTTTTCATTGTCTTCCTCGTTATCTTTTATTACAAAAAACTATTTTTATCATAGCCTTGCTAAAAGGAAGAGTCAATAACCAGATGCATAAACTGTTTTTTTAGCAATTTTGTCTTATTTAGTCATTGAGTAACATCGGACAGATGTATGTGTCGGCAGTCCATAATTCCTCTATCTTCAGCATGAACAAGCTTGCAGACAAGAGATCTGCGCTTCCTCCAGGAGAGATTTGGTTTTCCTGACAAAAGTGCAACAGTGCTGTAAATGGACGATTTGGTAAAGCACTTTGACTAGCAGCATGAGCAAGTTTTTGCATTTCCACTAACGTTTTCTGATCACTGCGATGCAATACGCATGTGTCATCTAGCGAACTCATCAAAACTAACAACATATGCATTTGTTTCTGTACATATGAATCATTATCTAGCTCCTTAGCTGCTTGGATTGCAAGCCTGATATGCGGATACCCTAATATCGCTTCTTCATATGCACCATTTACGCCATATTTTTGCTTCACCGTATGACCATGAGTGGTTTTTTTATGACGATATTTTGTATCAGGAAAAGCAGCAAGCTTGCTGACATCATCAAGTATTTTCGATAAAGAAAAAGGCTGTTCCATACTGATTTTTTGTGCAATGACACTGATCAATAGCCCCATTGCCCAAATCGCTCCTTTATGGGTATTGATGCCATTTGTAGCAATCAGCATTGCCTTTTCCGCTTTTCGCCCAATCTCAGCAATTCTTTCTCTTAACTCCTGATCAATAGCATGATGCCACGCTATTTGAGCCATTTCTTCAAAAAAAGGAGTTAGCGTCTTAGCAGACTTAAGAAATAAAGCATAGTCCATATCGGAATGTGCACCCGCATCCAGTGCATCCACTAATCCAGGTTTTGGACTTAATGTTACTTCTGCGATCAATGCTTCCTCTACCAACGCAGCGAGTTGCTGAGTCACTGCTTTTTTTCGTTCGTCATTTATCATGACACTCACTCCTTCTTCCTACTATTACTTGCTGAAACCTTTTTTGATAGCTACCCAAATGATATGAAGTAACCAGCTTAAAGCAAATGCACAACTTGCCGTCATTAGATAAGCTACAAGAATCATGACTCCTGAAGGTAACTGCAGCCAACTATCTTTAAACAATAATAACAGTACTTGGAAAACAAATACATTGGCTAAATACGTACGATAAGCATAAACAGACAACCATTTGAACAATGGCAATTTTGGCGAATCGTTTACAATCATTTTGGAAGCGCCTATGAAGACAGCAAAGATGATGACTAAACTGTATAAACTTTGGAGCGTATTCAAGTAAGGCGCAGTCGCAAAGCTCAAGTCTCCTGGATGTGCGAGCAATGAACGGACAGAAAAGAACGCGATAACTAAGGCAACAGGTAAGAAAAGATAACGTACTCTGTCCAAATATTGATAAACTTTTTCATGATAAACAAATGCGGCTACCCCATAAATCCCGTAAATCATGAAACTAGCAACAAACCGATCTAACAAGTACCAGCTGTCATGATAAGGCTCAGTCAATACTTGTGTTTGATAGAACAGATACCATGCGACATATAAAATCGTTGAACCAATCAATACTGGCCATACATATTTTTTATTAGCAAATACTTTGTAACCGAGCCAAACAAAAAACGGCATGAACAATTGGATCTGCAGCATCATAACGGTATACCATAAATGAGGCGCTCCATCACCTGTGACATATTTCAGTAAAAAGCTTGCAGTATCCGTATACGGAGTTTGTTGTTGGACTGCTGGAAATAGCCAAAGATAAGCCGTCGTCCATAGAAGATACGGAACGACTAGTTCAAAAAACTTTTCTTTCAAAAATTCCCAATAAGACAAATGCTGGCTTGTTTTTACCATATTATAAACAATTGCAAAAATAAACATTGGTGCTGTGTATTTAACGATGACGTAAAAGGTACCAAGAAAAGCTGTATTTGTTGCGCTGTGGCTGTTTGCCAAAGCAAAGCTCAATATCGTTTGCATCATAACAGCCGTTACAGCTGATACTTTCTGGAAGTCACTTACGTTGATTTTGATTTTTTTGTTTTCAAACATCTCTTTCTCTCTCTTTTTCTTTATTACCAAAGTTCTTTGGTTAATTTAGGTCCTTCGACTGTTTTCAATAGAATTTTTTTCTCTGGCTCTCTCAAATACTCTTTTAGTGAAAAACCGCCTTGCCGAGTCACTACTTGGGTATCGAATTGCTCAAAAAAAGCAGGATGCGATTGAATTACCTGAATTGGCAATTCAATCGGTGAATCTGCGTACAGTAGCAAATCAAAATCACTGGTTTCTTTTACTGCCGGAATCCCAGTCGATAATTCAAATCCTAAGCTGCCGCCGATTCCCCATTTACATCCTGATAATATGTTTCTAGCAGCATGAAATTGCTGATAAACAGGATAATCCATGATTTTCTCTTGTCTATACGATTCTTGTTCGATGATGTCCCACGGATGAATGACTTGTTTGACGGCATGTTTTGAGATTTCTGTTGCCCATCTCTGATTGCGGGCAGGTCCACGTAAACCAATCGGTAGTATTTCTGCGTGATCCGTCGACGCACGACGAACTGTTCCGAACATCTTTTCAGTTAGAACGACCCATTCAGGCAAGGTAAACCCTTCTATTTCATGTTTATCAAAAAGGACAATATCATGTGCTTGAATCATTTTTTATGCATCCCATTCTTCGTCCATTTTGGCACGGACTTTATTTGTTTCGACACGTCCGAATGTTTTGGCTGTTTCGTTTGTGTATCGATTTGTCAGCATCGTGTCATTTGTATTGCGGACATCTTGAATGGCTTCATTGATTGCTTCGATGACTTTGCTGACATTTTGTTCTGAAGAAGCTTGGTCGGTGATATCTTCTAGGAAATGATAGATCGCTCCTAGTTTTGTATAATTATTGATATCGTAAGCGATAGCTGGAACTTTTTCAGCAGCTGCTTCGATTTCAGCAACCGAACGTTTTGTCACACGTGCAGCACTTTCTTTAGACATCGCTTGGACGGTAATTTCTTTATTGTTTAAAGCAATCAAGCGGCTTGATTGTAATCCATGTGCTAAAAATGCACCTGAAATAGCATTTCCTGCAATCAATCCAATAACTGGATGTCCAGCTTGACGGAGTTTTGCATAAGCAGCAGCACTATTAGCCAAAGCCACATGGATACCGATCAATTCTTCGTTATAGCCGTATGCTTGGCTTGGTACATCGATCACAACGATGATTGGCCGTTTCACTTTTTTGTCTTTATCTTCTTCGTAAACGTGATCCAAAATTTGTCCCATGCGGAAACCTTCAACTAAACCAACTTCACCGTTTCGTACACGGTACATCGGGTTTTTAGGATCAGGTACGATTGATGTCACGATGGCTTCTTCTATGAATTTACTTGATTTACCATAATACACAGTACTAATAGAAGAAGTTGGATTTTTCATGCCAGTTAGTGCCGCAAACCAATCGTAACCAACACTTGCTGCAGCTGGTTCATTTCCTTCTGCTACTTCTGGTAAGTCAATTGATTTTGCTTGATGGTTAGCAATTGCTTCATTGTAATCGTCAATGGCCATTGGTTTTGAAAGATCTAAAGAATCAAGTAATGATAAATAAAATGCTGAGCTTTCACTGCGATGCGTGTCTTTTCGTTCGTCCATTGCTGCGATGACAGCAGCTTTGATTGCTTCTACACTATCAGTCACTAATTCATCAATGATTTTTGATTCTACCCGTTGACGAGATCCTAATGTATTCCAAATCAAGTCTTTGTCACTAGAATCAAATTCTCGAACGCCTGCTTCTTGTTCAATAACTTCTGGTCCATTCAAACCGACTCTCGCTTTTTTTGTTGCGATTAAATAACTCATTAATGCTGAAGTAATCGACATACCGCCAAATGATCCTACACGTCCTGGAATCAAACCGATGACTGGTACATATTGTTTTAGAGCAATGATTGCATTTCCGATTTCTGAAATAGATAACAGTCCGTAGTTTGCTTCTTGCAAACGAACACCACCTGTATCTAGTACAATGACTGGAAAGATCTCATTTCCTTTTTTATTTTCTTCTAACACATGTTCAAGTGCAGCAACGATTTTTGCACCGGAAACTTCACCGATACCGCCACCTTGGAATTTTCCTTCCATAGCGATTACTACTGCTTGTTTGCCATTGATCGTTCCACGGCTGACAACGATCCCGTCATCACTTTCAGGGACGATTCCTTGTGCTGGTAAACTTGGCGCGATGATTTGATCGAATGGGCCAATCAATTCACGTCCATTGTCAAGTAGAGCATTCACTCGTTCTCTGGCATTTAATTCTACAAAACTATTTTTCATCTGAAAGTTCCTCCATTGCTTGCGTCAATCGCAGGTACACAACTCCTGGTGTAGCACCGAAGTCATTGATAACGATATCTGCTGAAATTGGATAACGATCAAAAAATCTCGTTAATACATTGTTCCATACTTCGCCGAAGCCATCGCTTCCTGTACAGATTTTTACAGTAGATTCTGTTTTTTCTGTTGGAAACATCAAGATTTCCAAATCTCCTGAACCGACCACTCCTACATGAATTTTCTTATTGATCGGCTGTTTCGTTGGATATTTATAAGCTAATTGTTCCATGGATCTCTCCCCTTTTTGTAAAACAGAGCATACACGTTCTGCTTATTCGTCTTTCTTCTTCCATCTGGGTAAATGGCGACAAAAGGTTTTTCTCGCCAATTTTATGACCAAGTTCTGAATTTCATTGGTGGTTCATACAGGCCATCTGACCATTCGATCAAATCATCGATTGTTTGTGCAGCTAATAATGAACGTTTCGCTTCACTGCGTTTGATACCTAGATCTTCTGGTAATTTCACGATGCCGGCTTCACGCAAGCTATCTAGTGATTCTTTCGTGCTAGTCATTCCAAGAGGTGTAACACCGCCAATTGCTGCAATTGCTGCTTGACGTTCTTCTTTTGTTTTTGCTTTGTACAAATAAGCAATTCCTTCTTCTGTCACGATATGGGTAGTATCTTCGCTATAGATCATCACTGGTGCATTGGCTAAGCCTGCCTGTTTTTGAACAGCTAATGCATCTAATTCTTCGACAAAGACTGGTTTTTTATTTGAACCATATGTTTCAACCATTTGAACAACTAATTTTTGTCCTTTACCTAATGGATCATCATTGTCGCGAAGTGATTGCCATGCTGGTGTAGAATGACGACGACCGCCAGGATTATGTCCCATGTTAGGCGCTCCACCAAAACCAGATAAACGTCCTTTTGTTACGGTAGAAGAATTTCCTTCGTAATCTAATTGCAAGGTTGAACCGATAAACATATCGATTGCATATTGTCCAGCTGCTTGTGATAATGTTCGGTTACTGCGCATCGTGCCGTCTTTACCGACAAAAAAGACATCTGGGCGAGCAGAAATATATTTTTCCATACCAACTTCGCCACCAAAACTATGGATGCTTTCAACCCAACCTGATTCGATGGCTGGAATCATCGTTGGATGTGGGTTCAATACCCAGTTCTTCGCGATTTTCCCTTTTAACCCTAGTGATTCACCATAAGTTGGCAGTAACAATTCGATAGCTGCTGTATTGAATCCAATACCGTGATTCAAAGATTGTACGCCGTGTTCTGCGTAGATTCCTTTGATTGCCATCATTGCCATTAGAATTTGCAATTCTGTGATGTTTTGAGGATCTCGTGTGAATAAAGCTTCTAATTGATAAGGTTTATCTGCTTTCACGACAACGTCTACCCAGTCACCAGGGATATCTACACGTGGTAAAGAATCGACAACTTCGTTGACTTGAACGATCACGATACCATCTTTGAAAGCTGCAGCTTCGATGATTGTTGGTGTTTCTTCCGTATTGAAACCTGTGTACAAGTTGCCGTCTTTATCTGCTTTATCTGCAGCTACTAAAACAACATTTGGAATCAAATCGATGAATAAGCGTCCATAAAGTTCCAAATAAGTATGGATATCACCTAATTTCATTGTGCCGTCTTCAATCATTTGGGCGACACGCAAGCTTTGTGCACCAGCATAAGAGAAATCGATCTTGCTTGCGATTCCTTTTTCAAAAATATTCAAATGTTCTGGTCGTGAGATACTAGACATGATCAAATGCAGATCATTCACTTTTTCTGCATCTACTTTTTCAAGACTTTCTGAAAGAAAACTTGCTTGTTTTTGATTGTCGCCTTCTAATACAACTTTGTCGCCGGGAGCAATCAGTTTTTCCATTACTTCTACGATTTTTTCAGTTTCTACATACTTGCCATTGAGCAAGTTGCTGATTTTTTCCAATCGCTGCGCTTTTTTTTCGCGTTTAGAAGCCCAGTTGCGGTTTGGTTTTTCCATAATTAGTCATCTCCATTTTTGATATAGAAACGTGGCGTCATCAATACCATGTTGGTCTAGATTGATCGTACGGATCCCTTTATCTACACCAAATTTTGTATGAATCAGCTTTGTCAAAGTATTGCCGGGGGGACATTCAATCGTCAGATCCATTCCTAATTCTTTTGCCAAGTCCATCATTTGGTTCCACTGCACAGGGAAAGCTAGGTTTTCCAACAAATCTTTACAAATCTCTTCTGCGTCCTGAGTGGCTCTTCCATCCGTATTTTTTATATACAAACATCTAGCATCAGATAGATGGACAGACTGCATATACGGCTTGAATTTCTTGACCGTATCATTCATCAAGAGACAGTGAGATGGCACAGGGACTTTCAGCAGCTTCGCTGTTTGCGCTTGGTGCCGTTTGGCTTCTGCCAACGTAACGGATAAACCTTCGATACTCCCAGATAACGTATGTTGCATCGGACAATTTTCATTTGACAGATAAACTGGATGGTCAGGATCAAATGTTTTTGCTACAATTTCCTCAGCTTCGCTTCTCGTCACACCTACTACTACGCCCATTGCATAACCGCTTGGATAAGCTTCTTTCATTAAGACTGCGCGGTGATAGACTAGTTCCGCTGCATTCTCAAATCTCAAAGATCGACAAGCAACAGCTGCACAAAAAGCACCAATCGAATGTCCTGCTGCAATATCAGGCTGAATACCGTTTTTTTCCATTTCATCTAAATAAAATACTGCTTTTGTCAGTAATGCTAGCTGGATAAAAACCGTATCTTGATAGTTTTCTTCTTTATCAACTAACCGATACCCCGTCACATTTTCTAAACGTTCCATGTACATTTCAGGGATATCCGCTAACATCCCTAACTTCTGACTGCCTTGTCCAGGAAATAAGAAACCTGTACTCATGAGCCTCGCCTCCTCAGCACTTACTTTTTCCACTGCTATCTTAGTCAATTTCTGCTATAATAAAAAATGCCAAAAAAAGAAAAAACCATAACAAAAAGGTATGGATGGGATGGATAATTATGAAATTGCTTCATCTGCAGTATTTTAAAAAAGTATTCGAAACAAAAAATGTTACCCAAGCAGCCAAAGAATTATTTATTTCTCAACCTGCCTTGAGCCGTGCGATCAAACATTTGGAAAACGAATTAGGGGTCCCTTTGTTTTACCATAGCGGCAGAAACATTGAGACGACCGTTTTTGCAGAAGAATTTTATCCATATGCAGTCAAGACATTAGACACATTAGAAGAAGGAATCAAATTATTGTCTTCGGTCAATGAGAAGATCGTTACTTCCGTCATATTGTATTTAGAGGTAGCCTCTGTTTCTATTCCGAACTTGGTCCGAATTTTTATGGAAAAGCATCCTGATATCCAATTAACGATCATGCAACATCATTTACCAGATGATATTACCGATCCTGTACTGTACATCACTTCGGAGATGAAGCCTGGCATGACCAATATTCCTATCATGAAAGAACCTGTTTATGTCGCCATTCCTAAGAAACATCCTCTTGCGAAAAAAGAACATCTGCAATTAGAAGATATCCAGCGCACCCCCATCTTGATGCTGTCAAAGAGCAACGCCTTCCGTCATACACCGGATGCAGCACTTGAAGCGAAAAGTATCGAATTGACGATCAGTTCGACGACAGATGATCCTGCGACATTACGTTCTATTGTCAAGCAAGGATTAGCTGTTAGCTTTTTCCCAAAAGTTTCTTGGTCTTACGATAAAAATGATCCTTTCGTCTTGCGGGAAATCAAAGATTTGCCCTTGACACGAACAATTTATTTATCTTCTAGCTTCACAGAAGATCATCCTTTGATCAAAATGATTGCAAAAACGATGCGGGAATTTTATTTAGGAAAATAAAAAAAAGAGCTGGGACAAAATTCTTGTCGCAGCTCTTTTTTCGAACAAACGGTGTTCCAGAAGTAATTTCTTAGAAAATAAGCCGAAATTTCCCAAAAATTTGAGAAGCAATTTTCGTAAATTCCTTCTTATTTCTTGAAGCTAAACATTTCTGTCACAACCTCTTCTCTATTGTCCTAGACATTCATTGCGTTGATTTAAAACTTCCATCAATCAAATCTGCTAGTTCATCTAGCTTTTCTATTTTACGTAGATCAATAGAGATCCAATGTTCTTTATTCATGTGATAGGCTGGAAAATACCCCTCTTTTCCTCGCAAAATTCCGCCAAGTTCAGGATCGACCTTCAAATCAAGAATATTGATGATCCTATGGTCACTTGCATCATCATAGATTTTTTCTTCTGGAACAGACATCAGGACCCCAAACCATTTTTTGCTTTTTTGATGTCTGAATACGCAATAATCAGGAAATTTTTTAAAAATATATTCTGGAGACAAATTGTATGTTTCATTGATGTGATCGATTAGTTCTTTTTTCGTTAGCATCTGCTTCCATCTCTTTCTTATTGATTCGCTTTATTCAAAGATACCACGTAAGAATAGAAAAATGAATACAAGTAGTTGCTAATCAAATACTTCGATATTTTTCTTTTTTATCAACTCTTAAATGTTCAATCCGCCTGTGTTGGTCTTGCTACCATCTACTATTAAAATGTTGATTATTGTTTGCCCACCTATTTTTTTATTTTAGTGGTATCATTTTTCAAGTTCATGATGAAATTCTTATCATCAGTAAATGCTCCATAAAAATAAACACTGATTGAAAAATCAGTTGAAACTTGACCACCGTTTATTTTCTCCGTATTCTTAGAATAGAAGGGAGTCTGATTGATGTATTCACTAATGAAAAAAATCATTACCGAAAAAGATATTCGACGTCATGTTTCTTTAGTAGAACAATTGCTGAATCATACAAAGATAACCGTAAATGAATTAGCTGAAATCATAGGGACAACCGAACGAACGATTTATTCTGACCTTCAATCTATTCGCTCTCAACTGCCTGAAGGCTGGGACATCATTAGCGATCAAGCAGGGATTAGTTTGCAAAACCAGCAAAATTTATTAGCAAATGACCTTTGGGAGATTTTTTTCAAACAATCAGTCAGTGTCGAACTATTGAAAAGTCTGCTTTTTACAAAAAAAGTTGCTGTCCCTGATTTTCTAGCCGACCATGGGCTTTCTTATGGGACATTGAAAAGACATGTGACTAAAATCAATCAGCGTTTAGCAAGTTACGACTTGCAGATCGATTTGACGAAATATACCGCTTCTATTCTTGGGAAAGAGCGTGCGATTCGCACTTTCTATCATCGACTGCTGATTCCTTTTACTCATAACAACTATTTTTTCGAAGATTATTCGATTCATGAATCCCATTATTTTCAATTTTTAAAAACAATAAATCGAACGGAGCTAGCGGTTGAAACAGAAGAGATTTTTGGAACATGTTGGTTCTTTATCAATACGATCCGTATAAAAGCGAATTGCCGATTAGATTCTTCTATCCATATCAACAGTACACTCTCCTCCCTGTATGACTCTGCATTGAAAAAATTGTATTTAACGGAAGGTATTTATCTCAAAGACACTGAGCTTTCTTTTGCTTCTTTCTGCTTTCTGGAAAGTTGGAATTACAACAATAACTATGGAAAAGAAACCGCTTGCTGCCTGCATCATTCTCCATTTTTCGAACGCCTCGAAACGTTTGTAGAGGAACTAGCTTCAGAGCTGTCTCTTGATCAACTAAAAAAAACATCTCTAACTGATAACTTGGCTCTTCTCGTATTAAAATATCATGAATCGCCGATATTGATTGAAGCATTGGACCGTCAATACCATCGTTTTTTAGAAACATATGATCAGCAATATGCACATTTGTCTCAACAGAAAGAGAATTTACTGAACGATCTAAAAAAAGAAATGGAAATCAATGAACCGAATTTCTTCCTTCAACTCTTGTCCTTACTGATCCAACAAACGATTTTTTCTATCAAACCGAATTTGTTCAATGTCTATTTTATTTTCCAAGGAGAACCTTCATGGAAGGCATTCTTGCAGCAGGAATTAAAAGATTACTTGGGAAAACGTGTCTGCTTCTTACCTATCGAACTAACCGATCTTTCCACTATTTCTTTCGAAAAAACAGATATCTTGATTTCCAATTTCCCGCTGGATTCTCTAGATATCCCTATCGTATACATTTCTTCTATTCCTACGAAAAATGAGCTCAATCGTTTGACTGAACTCACTTTCAAAACTTTTTTATAGTAACGGCTAGCGACTGTATTCTCTAGCTGTTTTTTCTTTTTTGCGAAACAGTTTATTCATGATCCCTTTTTCTATTTCTACAACTAAGAATAGAAGAATCACATTTGCCCCAATCAATAACTGTTGTGTCATCGTTAAACTTACTGTACCGATCAGCTGCTGGCCGACTGGTAGAAAAATAACCATCCCTTGCAATAAAGCAAGGATACCTAATGAAAGAAAAAGCGCTTTGTTTTGCAAAAGGCCCTGGTTCAATGACGGCTTGGACAACTCTCTGCAATTGATCATGTAAACAGCTTGAGCTAAGACGATATTTTGTAGAAGAATGGTTTGCTGTAAGCTTTGCCCTTCAAACTGCATAGCCAATAAATAGGCAGGAACCATGATCAGTAGGGAGACATAGATGATCCGAAACAAATGATAACCAGATAGGATTCCTTGCTTTGGATCTCTTGGTGGGCGCTTCATGATTTCTGGATCTGGCGACTCGAACCCTAGTGCATAAGATAAAGTGATTGTCGTTACCATATTGACCCATAAAATCTGTACTGGGGACAAAGGTAGCGGGCGATTCAGCATAAGTGCCCAAATCAAGATCAATCCTTGAGCTAATGCAGTTGGCAAGAAGAAATTGATGGTTTTTTGCAAATTATCCAAAATCCGCCGGCCCTCTTTTACGGCTTTTGCAATCGTATGGAAATTATCATCTCCTAAAACCATATCAGCTGCCTGTTTGCTTACTTCACTACCTTTGATTCCCATAGCAATTCCTACATCGGATCGTTTCAAAGCAGGTGCATCATTTACGCCGTCTCCGGTCATTCCGACGATTTCTCCATTTTTCTGCAAAGCTTTAACAATCCGCAGTTTATGTTCTGGCGTCGTTCGAGCAAAGACATCGACTATTGGCACTTGCTGAATCAACTCTTCATCAGACATAAGATCCAAATCGATCCCTTCTAAAACTTTGGCAGTATGTTTTAAGCCAATTTGTTCCGCAATCGCTTTTGCTGTGTCTTTGTGATCCCCTGTAATCATTTTCACTGAGATCCCTGCTTGTTGACATTCCTTTACAGCTTTGACTGCACTTTCTTTTGGCGGATCGATCAATCCGGCGATCCCTGCAAAAGTTAATTGGGTTAAAGTCTCATGCGTGAGTTCCTGTTTCGAATCTACTTTTTTATAAGCAAATCCTAAAACACGCTGACCTTTTCTCGCAAATTCTGCAGCTGTCTGACTCCATGCTTCTTGTTCTGCAGAAGAAAGAGTTGATTTAGCAAATAATACTTCTGGTGCACCTTTGACGTAAATCACCGCTCCTTTTTCCTCCGCATGCATCGTTGCCATATATTTGTATTCAGAACTGAACGGAATCTTTGCTTCTATTTTTTTCAAAGGCAGATTGGCTGTTTCTGTGTGTCGAATCAGCGCAACTTCTGTCGGATTGCCACTTAAATTTTCTGATTTCTGTTCTTCTTTTGTTTTTAATTCCTGACAGTTTTTCATAATGGACAACACGCAGGCTTCTTCTTTTGCAGATACATCCACAACTGTCATTTCATTTTTTGTCAATGTCCCTGTCTTATCTGAACAGATCACTGTCATAGAACCTAATGTTTCTACCGAAGGAAGTCCTTTGATGATCGCCTTTTCTTTTGCCATTTCATGTACTCCAACGGATAGGATCATGGTCAAAACAGCTGGCAATCCTTCGGGTACCATTGACACCACCAAAGCAATCATAGCCGAAAGAAGGATATGCCAATCCATACCATAGCGAAATGTCGTAAAAATAACTAAGAATAGACTCAAACAAAGAATGCCTTGAAAAATTTGTTTGTTTAATCGGTTGATTTTTTTAATCAGAGGCGTCGTTTGTTGTTCGACCGATTGCAATGCTTGATTGATTTTACCGATTTCTGTCGTGTTTCCTGTTTCTACAACGACACCGACTGCAGAACCAGATTGTACAAGCGTTCCTGAAAAAGCCATATTTTTCTGGTCGCCGATCGATTCTTCTTCTGTCAAAACGGCATGACTTTTTTCAGATGCTTCTGATTCTCCCGTCAAAATCGATTCTTCCACTAATAAATCATGTGCTTCGATTAATCGGATATCTGCTGGAACGACATCTCCGGCACGTAAGACAATGACATCTCCTTTTACCAGTTCTTTCGCAGGGATTTTTTCTTGCATCCCGTCTGATAGTACTATCGCTTCTTGTCCCATCAGCTGCTTCAAACCATTCAATGATTCTTCCGCTTTTCTTTCTTGCCAGTAACTAACGAGTCCATTGACGATCACTACGAATAAAATAATACTTCCTTCAATATATTCACTAGAAGCAAATTTCAAAAAAGAGGCAATGATCAACACGATCATCAGCAGATCAGTAAAATGCTTTGCTATTTTTTTCCATCGTTTTGTCTGCTGCCTTGCTTTTATTTCATTATATCCTTGATCAGTCAGGCGTTTCTGTCGTTCTTCTTGCGACAAGCCTTCTGTTGATGTTTGATAGTTTTTCAATACATCTTCTACCGTCAATCTGTACCAGTTCATCCTATCCCCTCCTGTTTAATTGATACTGTTATTATACGCAGGGAAGTTTTTTCAGGCGTATCGATTATTTCAGGGGGGTCTGAAATAATTCGTTTTGCAGAATGTATCTGGGCCTAACTGATATTTCTATTGCTTATTCTTTTATATACAAAATTTAAGAATACAAACCAGATAACCAATAAAAAAGGAATAAAGCGTGTCGTGCTTTCGAATAACAAGCTGAAAGCAATTGAAGTAAAAAACACCAACAAAGCAAGATCTTTATATCTTTGTGTAGTGTTCCGTTTCTTTTCTTTAATAAATTGAACATGTGCACACAAGATCGAAGACCACACAAATAGAAAACAACTCGTTGTCATGCCTGCCAAAAGCTGAAAAAACAATCGACTATCAGCTACAAAAAAATGTAGACAAAGACCGGCAAAAAATAACATCCCTGTAATTAAAATACCGTGTAAAGGTACGCCTTTCTTAGAAAGCGCACAAAACCAATGGGGCAAACTTTTTTCTTTTGCTGTTTGATATAAAATCCTGCTAGTACTGTAGACTGCACTATTTGCTGAGGACAAAGAAGCAACCAAAATCATTAGATTGACAATTGCTGCTCCGCTTTGGCAATGGATCACTTGCAGCATAGTCACTAAAGGACTTTCTTTTAAATCTAAACAATGCCATGGAACAACAAATAAAATCGACAAAATCGTTCCTATATAGAAAAAGAGAATACGCCAAGGCAGACAGTTGATTGCTTTTTTCAAATTCTTTTGCGGATCACTTGTCTCGCCAACGGTTAAGCCGATCATTTCAATTCCAGCAAAACTGAATAAAACCATAGGAAATGAGACTACCATTCCAGCAAAGCCAAACGGTAGTAATTCATCGATCTGTCCAAAATTTTCTTTGATTCCGATAGACTGGGTATGAAAATCTGAGACACTCAATCCTATACCCAATAAGATAAAAAGGAAAACCCCCAAGATCTTGATGATTGAGAAAAAAGATTCCAATTCACCAAACCACTTGACTGCAACAAGGTTGACTGCCATTAAGATCATTAGTGCGCTACCTCCGCTTATCAAAGCTGGTACATGTACAAACCAGAAATGGATATACAATCCTATTGCTGTTAATTCCGCAAGTCCAGCTCCAATCCAGCAAAGCCAATAAGTCCAATTGACAAAAAATGCCCACTTTTTGCCTAAATAGTAGTCAATGAAATCACTGATAGAGTTAAATGTACTATTTGCTAAAAATAAATCACCCATGGCCCGCATCAAACCATAAATAGCCAAACCGCATATCAAATAGACGAGAATAACAGCTGGCCCTGCTGATGCAATTGCCTTTGCTGAACCTAAAAATAATCCTGTTCCAATTGCGCCACCTAATGCGATTAACTGGATATTTCGATTAGTTAGAGTCCGTTTCATGGCCGGTTTTTCCATCAAGTTCACCTTTTTCTTTTTCAAGCAGCATGGCGACTTCCTGTTCCCAAGAAGGTTTCTTTATTTTTTCAATACAGAGTGGTACTACAAACAAAATGACACTGATGGCGGTGACTGCAATTAGATTGATCCATGTTCCAGCTTTCATCGTCAGCCCGACAGAAAATCCGATTGCCGCAAATAAAACAATAACGACAGTCCAAACTCCAAGATTGCTCTTTTTCTCTTTTTTTCCAATTCTAAATGGTCGATTCAACTTTGCATGTGTATAACGCAATCTCAAAACTGCGATCCCCATGATGACATAGACGATACAGTAGATAACAGTAGTTGAATTTACGAGCATCAAAAATGCTTGATTGACGCCAGGAATCAGCAAATAAAAAAGTGCAAAGATTGAGATAATGACGGACTGAGTCAAAATAACGGATTTGGATACGTCAAATTGATTCGTCTTCCAAAAATTGAATTTTGGTGGATACGCACCTTTTCTAGCACTTTCTGTCACTGTCTTTGCTGGTCCTGAGGCCCAAGCAGATAATTGGACTGCTACACCAATGAAGACAAGTAAACTAAACAGATTCACAATAAGATGTGGCAAACCAAGAATTTGGCAATAAATCGAAATAGATTGCGCGATATTATTCAATTCCATTTGTCCTTTTGGTACGACATTTGCTACAACTAAAGCATTCAAAATATTGACGAAAAATATAAAAATTAACGCGGCAAATACTCCGCGAATATACGTTTTAACTGGATTTTTCAACCGAGTGATATACACAGAGGACATTTCGATACCAGTAAAAATAAACATGATCGGCGCAAAATAAACAAATGAGGATGCAGTCGTAGTATCTGGTATTAATTTGTCCCATGAAAAACTGCCTAATGTTCCGGTTGGTACGATCCCAACTTTGATCCACGCAGCAAACCCTAATAAGAGCATCATCGTCAAAGGCACGTACAATCCTAACCAAACACCGACTTTTCCGCCGATTTTTGCCATATCAAATTTCAAATTCAAAAAAGTGATGATCCAATAAACGACTAAAATAACAACTAATGTAAATTTGCTGTTCAAACCAAGCGGCACATTATCGATAATATTACCAAACAACGGAGCAAGTGCTGAAGCGACCATCACCATCCCAGGAAACATTTGGACCCATAACAGCCATGAGACAACGAACCCCCATTTTTTTCCTAGAGCATTCGATACCCAAAGTTCTGGACCACCTTTTTGGGGAAACATTCCGGCAAATTCACCAGAGATCAATGAGATTGGAAAAGCGTACAATAATACTGCAACCAGCATGTAAAAAATCATCATCCAGCTCGTTGCTGCTACATCTGGAATATTTCGTACACTTGCTACAAGGGCGCAGGTCATTCCGATAAAGGTCATGGTCGTGATTTGCTTTGATGAACCAGTATCTTTCATCTTTATTCCTTCTTTCAATAGCGACATATGTTTTTGTTTTCTTTTATTTTTGTTCAAGAACAGAAATGACAAGGTTTCATCGATTCAGTACAAAACCCAGTATCACCGAAACATCCATTGAACGATCTTAGTGAACTGGGTTTGATACATGAAACGAACGATCCAACTTATAGAACGTTTTATAAAAAAGAATATCTTGGCGAGGAATATATGAAAAACAGGGGGAAATACAATTGTTTTGATGAAGCAAATAATTGTCTGTTCTCCATATGTCTCTTGTTATTCTTTCACACAAAAATCAGTTCTATTGGATGATTTCGTTTAGTTTCTTTTCCATTGCTTTGGCGATTTCTTTTGTATAAAAATTGAAAATTCGATCATCATTCAAATAAGGAGTCATGATAGCCGCACGTAGCAGAGTGATTTTCTGTTCTTTTTTCCATTCTTCTTTCGTTAGACCCATTCTTTCAACAAAACGAATCGGAGAATCACCGTAATCTTCTTGTGTAAATGTAGTATGAGAAGTAATAAACCGTTCACCATAAACATCGCCATCCATATAAGAAGACCGATCGAACATTTTTTCATTTAATTCATTGATAGCGTTCAAATCTGTACAGCCTTGTTCTTTGAATACCCAATTGACCATATTAAAATCAGGATGATTCAATGGATAGACTTCGATTGTTTTTCCTTTAACAGTAAAAGTCAGATGATCGAGAAATTCTCTGAATCTTTGAGCTGCCTCGATTGAAGCCCCAATCAATTGACCATATCCGGTCACATTCAATGGCAATACACGATGTGCTGTCCAGACTGCGGCGGCGGTTGCTCCAGCTTTTGATCCTTCCAAAATATAAGCTCCTAACATATCTGGAGCCTTTACTGATTTTTCAAACACATATGGCGCGAAATAAGAAATGATATTTCTCATATTTTTATGTTTGATTACGATTCCTCCAGCAGCATAAGGGACATAGCCCATCTTATGAGGATCTATCGTGACAGAATCCGCTTCTGAAATAGCTCTGAACCCTTCATATACCTCTTTGTCAATCGTTACGCAGTGGTGGAAAACATGATGTTCTTCAAAGAATTCAGCTAAGGAAGCATACGGCACAAATTCTCCTGCTTCGTTTAGAAACAGTGAACGCGCATAGCCGCCATATGCGGCATCAACATGTAAATAGAAATAGATCCCTTCATCTTTTAACCTTTCTCTTAATTGGACGATTTTATCTACACTGTCTACTTGACCTTCTTCTGTCGTTCCTACGACAGCAACCACACCTAGAATTGGGATTTTTTGTTCAGCTAATTCACGAATTGTTTTTTCCAAAGCATTAATATCCATTCGATAATCCTCTTGAACTGGGATAGCAACCATCTGATCTAAGCCTACTCCGCAAATATCTAACGCCTTCATCCAAGAATAGTGTTTTGTTTGAGGGACCAGCCATTTCCCTAATCTTTGGATATTTTTTCCGCTACGGGAAGAAGCTGCTTTGACCTCATCCATTTCTTCGTCCGTAAAGCTTTCGGTCATTTCCAAAATTTCTTCAACAGATAAATTCAAAAGTTCCCACTCAGACATTTTTTTCACTTTTTCAGGCAGCACTTCCTTGACAGCTAAAGGAATCGATTTGATGCAACGGGCGTACCATAATCCTTCAAGATTAGCAATAGAACCATCTGCTGCAATGTGTCCCCATCCGTCTGTCATATTGAATAATGAAGCAAAATCCTGTCCTACTTCTGCTTCCATTTGCGAAGTTGCCATAGAAGATTCCAATGCAACATTATTTGGGTTCCACAGCATCGCATAGTTGTAAGCTAATAAAGCAGGCATCAATGTTTCAGCATTCATTTGTCCCCAGTAACGGCCTGCTGAATGCCATGGGATCGATCCTGCGCGTAATCGCTGACTGACTTCATCCAAGACCTCTATCATATGGTCGCGGGTGGCTAGATAATCTGGAGTGAGCTTATCTCCTTCGCTAATTGCAGGCATATCTGAAGGAATATAATTTTCTCTCCATCCAAGATGTTCATCTACCATCTTGTTCAACAACATTTTATAAACTGGTCCATTTTCAGCTTTGTCGCCTATAAAGACGGCCTTGATATCCATATCTTTCATTTTTCTTCCCTCCATATTTTGTTGGTCAATGTCTCGCAGATACATGTGTTTATCTGTAACACCTCTTCACTATAGCGCCAAAAATGAGAATTTTTTTTTTATAACATCAAATCCACGTAGATTTTTACAAACAAAAATAAATAAAGTCGGATTTTTCTGATAATTCAACGCAAAAAAACGAACAATTTTTCAATAAATCAGTCTTCTAAAATAGATAACCTAAAAAAAACGAACAAACAAATAAAATGACTGTCCTTCATTCACTAAACATATTTTTATTTTTTTATATTGTTAAAAATTCACAATTTATTTTTTAATAGAATTATCTGTTTTCCAAATTTTATAACATAAAAAACCTTTTTTAACGGCATTTATGTGCTTTTTCAGAAATTAACTGATGATTTCAAAAAGAAAACATGTCATAATATTTCCCATATTGTGCAAAAAAATACAAGGTGGAGGCTCTACTATGATTGAAGAATATATTGAGAAAAATATTTTAAGACAGCTGTTTTTATGTGGGCAATTCTATGTAAATAAAGAAGTCAATCTAGAAAAGCTCTCCAATCTCCTGCATTTTTGCAAAACCACTTTGCTCAATGATATCAATAACATAAAAAAAGAATTTGAAGAACAGATCGCTTATACACATCGGGAAAAGGACCGTTACACTTTATATTTTTCAGAACATATACCTCGATGCAAGATCATGCAGCAATTGTCTCAAAATTCGTTGTTTTTAAAAACTTGTCTGCTTTATTTGGAAGAAGATGAACCTGATTATCTTCAATTAACTGAATGTGAATTCATCTCTGTCAGCAAAGCTTATTCATTAAAAAAACAAGTATTAGCTTATTTTAATGACTGCGGGATCGAAATCGACCGCTACTCCCCTCGATTCACTGAAATGGAAAGACGTCTGCTGCTTCTTAATGTGTCGTATCGTTTAGGCGGTTTTAATTCTTGGGAGCTACCTGAATCGTTTTTTGAACGTGCCGATCGTTTCATTGAATCCGTAACGGAAAATAGTGGTAGATTTTATGATAAAGAAAATAAAGAAATCTTATCGATTGGTTTTGCTATCAGTTTCCTACGCCAGCAAGTGTGTGCTGTGACAATAGATTCAAAATTTATCGAAGAAATCAAAAAACGTCCTATTTACAATTATGTCGAATCAGCATGGGAAAACACTGATTTCCAAACCTATTATAAAAAAGAAGAATTCGCCTTTATTTTGACACTATTCAATCTTTGTAATTATGGTTTCCATTCTTATCAGTTGATTGCGGAAGACTTTCAACAGCTATACCAAGTGTTTATTGACAATACTCCCGAAATAAAAGAACTAGTTGCTACCTTTGAATCTCACTTCAATCAAGAATTATTCGGAAACCAACCGTTCGAACGTGCGCTGATTCATCTGATGCGTTCGGCTTGGGATAACTATCAATTATTCATGCCAGAAAAATTTTATCTTTTAAATGAGGAACAGACAAATTTATATAAAGAAGTCCAGACAATTTTTTCCAGCTGGTCCAGCCAGTTACCTTATGATCTACGGTTGAATCCTAATTGCATGCGGGCTTTTGTGATCGAATTGAGCGGAATTCTCCGTCTGACAAAAGAACATCTGACTATCTATATCGTCACAAATTCGGATGTTCATTATCTGATTTATCGGGAAGCCTTGGAAGCTGTAACTACTTTCGATTTTCAAGTTGCACCAACAATTTATTCAAGTATATCTGATATAAAGAAGTATGCGCAGCAGTCCTCAAACCGGGTATTATGTGAACGTACATTATATACACCAGATGCGGTCCAATATGAAAATATTATTCCTATTTCGATCAATACGATCGATCGAGCTATCATTTCAGCTGTGCAAAACAAATAAGGGGCTGTGACAAAAATCATGTCACAGCCTCTTATTTGTTGAAGATGCCCATTTCTGTAACAATCTCTTGATACACGTCAGGCTCACAACCTCACTTATTTTGGACATCTACGGGTCCGATCTCTTTATTTAAAAAATAAGAAATGATGGTTCGGATAACTACCAACGCCGCTAGTTGGAAAATATCCTGCAAGGTAGGTTTGATAATCGATTCGATGATCCCAGCTGAAACAAGAATTTCCAAACTTAGAAGTATATAGCCTCCCAACATCTTTTTAATAGCATTGTTCTCGCTGACTCGGTCGTTTTGCACTTTTGTATGGACAAATAAATATTTCAAAAAATCCTTGATTGATAGACAAACACCCCAAACCAATAAACAGATAGCAAAGATATCAAGTCCCAGTACAAGTTTTTCAAAATATGGAAGAAGAAACTGCATCAACTCTGTCGTCATCCTACCTCTCCTCTTCTTTGTTTTTCTTTGTCTTCTATTTCCTGATTCAAGAAATAAGAAATGACTGTTCGAATGATAATAATAAGTGCAAGCTTCAAAATATCTGTCCAAGTCGGCTTGATAACTGACTCGATGATATCAGCAACGACTAGTACTTCCAAGCTTAACAAAATATAACTTGCTAGCAATTTTCTTGTATCTGCATTACGAGTATTACGTTCTGCATAGTTTTTCTTGACATGAGACCAATCAAAAAGTTTGAATAGAACAAGAACGATCCCGACAATTAAGATACCGATAGAACAAATATTTAAAATAGCAATGATCCATTCTAGAAATTCAATTAAATTTGAGCGAAACATATACGCTACCTACTTTCTTTTAATTTGTTCCTATTCTTTTATTGTAAAAGAAAGTTACCTTGTTCGTCTATTTAAAAGTTGTTCTAATGATAACGGTTCGCTTAAATTTTTCTTTTTCACTCTCCCATTTTTCTCCCCCCATCCATAAATCGTGGAAGTATCCAAAACAACGTAGCAAGTTAAAATAAGGCTTAGTCCGTCATCAGCTTTTCAAAGAAGCACTGTCTCGGTGCTTTTTTTGTACCCAAATTTCTAAAAATAGAACCATACACCTCCTCAAATCTTTTCTTCTTACCTACCCTATTTTTATTTACAGGAAAATCAGACACTTCTTCTTTTTTGTCAAAATTTCCTTTTTCTTCTCGTCCTATCATTTGGCATTCTAATAAAAACGAACTATCCTTGGATATAGAAAGAGAAAACAAGGAGGCGTTTTTCATGAGTAAAAAATTAATCAAAGTCGGCATCGGTTTAGGTTTGCTTGCCCTTGGCGCTGCATATCTAGGAAAAAAGACAGGACTATTCGAAGATGACAGTCATTTATATGATGAATTCGAATCAATCTAGCATCCTATTTAGTTGAATCACTACGGACATACTTGGAAGACATTGGAGGAATCACAATGAGAAAAAGTAAAGCAATAATGATTGGTGCCGGTATTGCCAATATGGCAGCGGCTGTTTATTTGATTCAAGAAGGCAAATGGAAAGGGGATCAGATCACCTTTTATTCATTGGATGATCACGGTTCAAATGATGGTGCACCGACCGACACTGTAGTGGATGAATATTGGAATAAAAACCATCCATTAGAAAACCAAAAAGGCTATATTGCTCGAGGCGGTCGCATGCTTAATTACCGTACCTATGTAGATTTGATGGATCTGTTAAGTCGAATACCTTCTGTTACTGAGCCAGGGATGACTGCTGAAGAAGATACGAGAGATTTTGATGCAAAACACCGAACCTTTGACAAAGCACGTTTGATGGAAGGTGGCAAAGGAATCATTGATGGCGGAAAACTGGGATTCAATAATAAAGACCGTATTCTTCTGACTAAACTGATTGCTATGCCTGATTCAGAAGAAGAAAAACTAGACAATATCACTATCGAAGAATATTTCAAAGATGATCCACACTTTTTTGAAACAAACTTCTGGTTTATGTGGGAAACAACATTTGCTTTCAGAACACGTAGTTCTGCTCAAGAATTGCGTCGCTATATGCATCAAATGATTTATGAATTCACTCAAATCGAACATCTAGTGGGCGTCAATCGAACACGTTACAATCAATACGAAAGTATTATGCTTCCTTTGATCGAGTACTTGAAAGAACAAGGATGCAAAATCATTTTGAACCGCCGTGTCACTGACTGGGAATTCAAAGAAACACCGATGCAAGATGAAATCACTGTGACTGGTTTGAAAATGACCAATACACTGACTCAAGAAGAAGAACACGTTGTGGTCGATGAAGATACAGCAGTTATTTTCACTAATGGGTCCATTACAGATTCAGCTACTTTAGGAGATTACGAAACACCAGCTGTAGAAAATATGGATTATGGTGCAGCTTCTAGTCTCTGGAAAAAAGCCAGTGAACGTTTCTACAACTTGGGAAATCCTGACAAATTCTTTGCTGATCGAGATGCAAGCGAATGGGTCAGCTTTACCCTGACGACGAAAAACCATTTGTTGTTGAATGAAATCACCCGTATCACGACTCAAGAACCAGGAAATGCCTTGAATTCATTTATTTCATCCACACCGATCACGCCGTTAGGCCAAAAAGATGTCAATATGTCTATCGTCGTGCATCATCAACCGCATTTTACGTCTCAGAAACCAAATGAAACAGTTATTTGGGGTTATTTCCTTTATCCAAGACGACGTGGCGAATTTGTGGATAAACAGTATATTAAAATGAATGGAAAAGAAATGCTAGAAGAACTGATCGGACAACTTTCAAAAGTAGATCCTGGACCAGTGAATATTCGTGAAAAAGAAACAGAAATTTTCGACAGCGTAATAAATAATATCCCTGTCTATATGCCTTATGCTTCCGCGTTGTTCAATAATCGTGCCAAAAGCGATCGGCCAAAAGTCATTCCTAAACATTCGACCAATCTGGCCTTTACAGGAGAATTTGTCGAGCAGCCTTATCAGATGATCTTTACTGAACAAAGTGCTGTACGTTCTGGAGAAATCGCTGCTTTCCATTTTGCGGGTATCCCTATGTCCCGTCTTGTCAAAACACCGCGTTACGACAAAGATATTCCTACTCTAGCTCGTGCCGCAAAAAAAATGTTTGAATAACCAAGAGGTTGTGAAAAAGCTGCCCTGCATCAAGTAATAAGAACAACCAGGCTAAAACAGCTTCTTATGTTTTTGATTTGGTTGGACTTATTACCGCAGATGCAAGCTTTTGAACACCGTTTACCAAGAGGTTATGAAAAAGGCGTTTAGTTTCGAGTATGAAGAAAAATTTTGTGAAAATGGTTCCTCACGTTTTTGCATAAATTTGACTTAATACCGAGAAACTGATCCCTTCTGTCATAACCTCTTTTTATTTATGTCTGTTTCTTTTTGAAAACAACTATTTTTTCAACGTTTACTCTCTTGCCAATCCAACATCATCTAACGGATACAACTATTTCAATGATTACCATTACACTAAAAAATCGGAAACACACCTCTCCGAACACAAATACATAAGACTATAGAATGTTTCATTTAAGAAAAAAAGCGTTTCATTATCAAAAAGGTAAGATCTCCTTTAAAATGAAATTATCTGTAGTACTAATAATGCAGACAATTTTATGAATCTGAAAGGAGCATCTCCAATGAAAGCAGTCACTTGGCAAGGAAAACAGAAAATGGAAATCAGAAACGTAGATGATCCAAAAATATTAGAACCAACAGATGCAATCATCCGTATCACAGCAACAGCCATTTGCGGCTCCGATCTGCATCTTTACCATCATGGTGAAGCAGTTTTGGAAAAAGGGTATGTTGTAGGACACGAACCAATGGGAATCGTTGAAGAAGTGGGATCTCAAGTTCAAACATTGAAAAAAGGGCAACGTGTGGTTATCCCTTTTAATATTAGTTGTGGTCATTGTCATTTCTGCCTGAATCACATGGAAAGCCAATGTGATGAATCAAATCCAGATCAGTTATATGGCGGGCTTTTCGGATTTGGCAAGTTGAACGGTAATCATTGGGGTGGTCAAGCGGAGTATCTAAGAGTTCCTTATGCAGACTCTACTTCATTTGTTGTACCAGATAATGATCTTCCTGATGAAAAAGTTTTATTTCTATCAGATATTTTGCCCACAGCTTATTGGAGCGTTGAAAATGCAGGAGTAAAAAAAGGCGATACAGTTGTGATTCTAGGTTCTGGTCCAGTCGGTCTATTCGCTCAAAAATTCGCTGTTATGGCTGGAGCAGAGCGCGTGATCGCAGTAGATCCAGTACAGCACCGTCTAGATAAAGCAGCTAATTACAATGGGGTGGAAACTTATTTCTTAGAAGACACGGCACAAGCTGGAACGGAATTGTATGAACTGGCTAAAGGTGGCGCAGATGTCATTATCGATTGTGTAGGAATGGACGGATTAGAGCCTGTCAAAGAAAAAGCGAAAAATTTAGTAAGCTTACAAAGCGGCACAATCTCTCCATTACAGATGGCATCGCAAGCTGTCAAAAAATTCGGAACAGTCCAAGTAACTGGTGTTTATATGACTCCAGCTTCTTCTTACCCGCTGCAAGAATTTTTTATGCGGGATATCGCTGTCAAGCATGGACAGGCACCAATTATCCATCTAATGCCAAAAATTTACGAAATGATTGCAGAAGGACTATTCGATCCTACACAAATCATTACTCATTCGCTGCCACTATCAGAAGCAGCACAAGCATATGAGATCTTTGACAAAAAAGAAGATAAAAATATAAAAGTTGTTTTGAAACCTTGAATTCAGTAAAAAATACAGGTGATTTTCTTTATGCCCAAAATCAAACGAAATACCCATGAGATCGAAATAGGAAAAGAAGAAGATATCGAAATACGAGGACGTCGCTTCCGCTTCTATTTCCAAAATCGTTACACATTGATCTCACTGGCTGTCGATTTATTAACCGGGATTTTCTATATTTTTGGAAGCCTTGCTTCCTTAACTAAAATCCCCGATCGATATGGCACCTATTTTTATTTGGCTGGTGCTATTTTCTTGACGATTCGTCCTATTCTCAGAATCGTAAGGAACATTTTTATTTACGACGAAAAAAAAGCAATGAAGAGAACAAGCAAAAAAAAAGAGGCATGAGAATTTTTCAAATCTCATGCCTCTTTTTTCACCCTATCGTATCACTTTGATACAGACGAGCGGTCGTCCCACTTTCTTCCTTGACCATTGTCAAAAATGTCCACTCGTATCGTTCATAAAACGTGGTATGATCTGTAATTAAGTAAAGTTTTTCGTACCCAAGTTGATGCATTTCTTTTCTGATTTCCGCTAATATCCGCTTGGCTATCCCCTGCTTACGCTTTTCCGGTTCAACAAACAGGGCACAAAGATTTGGTGTCAAATCAGGGCGGTTATGGAAGTCGTTTTCAATAACGCCCGCTCCTCCGACGATGGTTTCTTTTTCATCTAAGACCACATACCATTGAGGAATACTTTCCTTATTAGCGATTCCAGTACGAATACTTTCCTCATACACAACAGCAGGAACTCCCCATTTTGATGAAAACCACTTCGCACTTTGTTTTACTAATTCTGGGTGTTCTCTTAATTTGATCCAGTTATATGTAACCAATGTTTAAACCTCCGACTAAAATAAAACGTTTACAAAAATTATACAAGTCTTTATGAAAATTAGCAATGACAACAATAGTGATGTAAAAAAAAAACGGAAAACAATCACTTGTTCTCCGTTTTTTGATTAATCAAGCATCTAAAGCTTCTTTTCTTCTTTCTTGGATCGTAGCTACCTTGACGAACGGTAGATAGATCAAAATAGAAAGAACCAAATTGACAGCGGCTAGTACACCACCTGCAATACTTTTTGTTGCCAATACACCGCCAATAATTGGTGGAGTTACCCATGGAGGCATAACGGTAGCTGCTGGCACTAAACCTGTAGAAGTCGCAAAGTAAGCAACACTAACTAAGACCATTGGTGTCAAAATAAATGGAATGAACATGATCGGGTTCAACACGATAGGTAACCCAAACATCGTTGGTTCATTAATATTGAAGACACCTGGCGCAATCGACAAGTTTGTTACAACCATATATGGTTTGTTTTTACGTCCTACTAAATAAATAGCTAACAGTAAACCTAAAGTTGCACCTGTTCCTCCTAAGTTGACAAAGCTGTCAAAGAAAGGTTTGTTCACGATAAACGGTGCGCTATGTCCAGCTGCGATTGCATTAACATTTGCTTCAATGGCTGGCGCATTGATTGTTTGCATCAAAGGATCGACCATATTCGCTCCGTGTAAACCAAAGAACCATAAGAATGGTGTGATAAATGCAAGCAGTAAGGCAGATGGATAAGAGTTTGCAAGTCCCATAAATGGTTCTTGGACCACTGTATAGAAAGAACCTACGATATCATCAACACCGAATGCAGCAAAAATTGCAGCAACTAAAGCAAACGCAGAGATAGTGATCATTGCTGGTAGTAATGAAGCAAATGCTTTTGCAACTGCCGGTGGCACACCATCAGGCATTTTGATGATCAATTTTTCATTTCCGCTTAAACGTACAAAGATTTCTGTTGAAATAATCCCAACAATAATAGCAATAAACAAACCGTTTGAGCTCATACCTAATGCTCCGCCTAAAGCGAAGAAAGAGCCTAAAGAAATCACACCTGCGGAAACACCGTCTTTTCGGTAGCCGTTAGCTAAATGATAAGCAAGCAAGAAAGCAATCAAGACAGAAAGAATGGCAAATGTACCGTTCCAAGCAGCAGCCCCGAATCCTTTCCATGATTCACCACCAAAAATTGAGTTCATCAATTCTTGGAACCCGGGAATCGGTAAGTTATTGATCATTACTGCTAATGCTCCTAAGATCATTAACGGCATACTCACCATAAATGAGTCCCGAATCGCAACTAAATGCCGTTGTGCACCAATTTTTGATGCTACAGGTATAAAATGTTTCTCCATAAATGCAACAAATTTATCCATAAATCTTCCCTCTTTTCTTTACTGTAGATTACGCGTTCAATCGACGATACAGATCAATGATCTCTTTTGCTAAATCTGTAAAAGCTATGGATGTCATCAGATGATCTTGACTGTGGACCGTCAAAAGCGTGACTTCAACGTGATTTCCTTGTGCTTCTTGTGTCAGCATCTCTGTTTGAGAGTGATGTGCTTGGACTAAAGATTCCTCTGCATCTTTGATTTTTTCATCTGCTAAAGTGAAATCACCTTTTTTCGCAGCAGCAATCGCTTCCATTGCATCGCTTTTTGCATTTCCGCCAAACATGATCAGACCCATGATGGCTTCTAGATTTTTTTGATCTTCCATTTATTGTATCCTCCGATAATTTTTATTATTTGTTTATTAGTTTTTCTGCTTGGTCGAGTACTTTTTCACCATTCATCATGCCATAGTCAGCCATATTGATTACATCTAAAGGAATGCCTTTAGGTGCTAGCTTTTCAGCAAATTGATTTTGCATAAAGCGTACTTGCGGTCCTAAAAGTAAAACGTCTACATTTTTAGATTCTAGTTGATTATCCGCATCTGAAGCAGATACAGCAAAGATGTCTGCTTCCATTCCTTTTGCTTCTGCTGCCTTTTGCATTTTTGTGACTAGGAGACTTGTACTCATTCCAGCTGAACATACAAGCATGATTGTTTTCTTTTCCATTTTAAACACGTTCCTTTCTATACTTACACTTGTATATAAGCAAGTAGCGTGCCAACTTTAAAAGCGCTTTAAAAAGTTGATATCATCACATTTAAGGTCTATACCAAGTTGCATACACACTAAAAAAGAAAGCGCACACTAAACACACAAATTAATTTTTATTACCTTTTTTCTTTTAACGTGCACAAAAAAAGTTGTGACACAAAACTTGTCACAACTTTTTTCGAATAAACGGTATTCAAAAGCTTGCATCTGCGGTAATAAGTCCAACCAAGTTAAAAACATAAGATGTTGTTTTTACTTTGCTGTTCTTATTACTTGTTGCAGGACAGCTTTTTCACAACCTCTCAATAAACGGTGTTCAATCAGCTGACCCTGGGTATTAGCTCAAAACGCTGGATTCACAACCTCTTTTATTTCAAATAACCAGTAAATACAATGAACGTCTACAAAAAACTTCTATTTATTTATAGATTTCGTCAGGCAAATCCAATTCTCTCTTATCAATCAAAGTCTGATACCACGAAGCAGATTTTTTCAATGTTCTGCTTCGTTCATCGTTCAATTCGATTCGAACTAATCCATATCGATTCTTAAATGCATTCATTGGTGACACACAGTCAGTGAATGCCCATAACATATAGCCTTCGCAATTTGCGCCTTCTTCTGTTGCTTTGATCAAATAACGCAAATGCTGTCCGATAAATTCGATACGGTAATCATCTTGCACGATTTCTTTCTCATCCATATACCGTTCTTCATGTTCTCTTCCCATACCGTTTTCTGTTATCAGCCAAGGGATATTATGATAATTTTCTTTTAGATACATGGCTATATCATACATGATTTTCGGATAGATTTCCCATCCCCTGGAATTATTCATTTTCTTCCCAGGTAAATCAAAGACTTCATAATATCGTTCTGGATGGAAAGGTGTCTCTTCATTCCATTGATAACGAGGAGCGCGAACGCGTTTAGGATAATATTGATTGATTCCAAGGAAATCTACTGTATGATGCTGAATCGTTTCTAAATCCTCTGTTGCAGGATCGAAATAAATCGATTGTTTTTGACACAACTCCAGGAACTCTTCTGTGTAATACCCTTTTACCATCGGATCAAAAGATACTCGATTATAAAACAAATCATACATATAAGCAGCTTTTTGGTCTTCTGGAGAATTGGATCGAGCATAGACCATTTCAGGATTTAAAATACAGCCAATCCTTCCACCATAATTTCCGCTGCGGTAAATCTCTACTGCTTTAGCCGTTGCTAAAACTTTATGATAATTCCACATCATCCACTTTTTTGTGTTTTGTTCATGCGGCCAGCGAACAGCATCCAAATAGCAACGCGTTTGGGGAACGATTGGTTCGTTGAATGTAAACCAGTTTTTTACCCTATCACCGTAACGATCAAAGGCAATTTGAGCATACTTAGCATAAAAATCAACTACTTTTCTTGAAGACCAGCCATCATATTTTTCCAAAAGAAAAGCTGGGACTTCATAATGTTCCAAACAAATCATCGGTTCTACGTCTGCTTCGATCAAAGAGTCGATCATTTCACTTATATGATGAGCATATTCTTCATCTACTATACAGTTCTCATAATCAGTAAAAAAACGAGCCCAATTGATAGAAGTCCGATAATGTGTCAGATGGATGGATTTCATCAGATCCACATCCTGCTGGTATTGTTCCATAAAATTAGTTGCTACGGCTGGGCCATACCCATTATGCCAAACAAAATGTTCATTTTTATACCAGCTATCTATAAACGAATCCTGTCCTTCTTTTTTTCCTTTCCAACCTTCCGTTTGCCAAGCAGAAGATGCAGCACCAAGAATAAAATTTTTTGGAATAGTAATTTTCATGATTTCCTCCTGTTTTTTAGACCCCATCATTTTCCACACGATTTGCTACTTTTACGAATGGCAGATAGATCAAAATAGAAACAATAATACAAACAAGTTGCGTAATAACTGCACCGATATTTCCTGCTGTTGCCAGATAAGCATTGACGATCGGCGGCATCGGCCAAGGGACCATTACAACTGCTTTCGCCGCAAATCCTAAAGCGGTTGCAAAATAACCAATCGTTCCGGTGATAAGAGGCGTTAAGATAAACGGAATAGCTAAAATTGGATTCAGCATGATCGGCATACCAAAAATAACTGGTTCATTGATGTTGAAGATCCCAGGAGCAAGGGATAACTTGGTGATTTGTTTCATATCTTCCCGTTTTCCAACTAACAATACTGCAATCAGTAAACCGATCGTGACTCCAGACCCGCCCATACTCATATACATATCCCAAAATGGCATAGTAATAATGTTAGGTACTTCTTTTCCAGCTTCAAAAGCTTCCGTATTTACAGCAATTGCCGCTAAAAGCAACGGTTCCCGTATCGGCTTCACCATTTGATTTCCATGGATACCAATCACCCAAAAGACTTGCGCAATAAACATCAATAGCAAAATACCCGGTAACCCTTGTACGACACCTTCTAATGGGCGTTGTACGACATTGTAAATGATATCATAAAGGTACATTCCTGTAAGTTCTTTGATGATAAATCCCGCAGCCGCGATACCCGATACAGTCAGAATCGTCGGGAATAAAGCAGAAAAACTAGCAGAAACATTCGTTGGCACGGTATCAGGCATTCTCAGCTGTAGTTTCTTCTGTTTCCTCAACCAGCAATAAAGTTCAATAGAAAGGATGGAGACCAACATTCCCAAAAATAACCCTTTCGTGTCTGTATATTGTTTAGCCAATACGTTTTCTACTATAACAGTCTGATTTTCATTCACTAATTCATAAACAGTTGGATTAACAGATAAATAAGACATCACTGCGATGATACCAGGGAATACACCATCCACTTTATTCAGCTTGGCTAATTCGATCCCTATCAGAAAAACAGCATAGATGGTCAAGAAACTTAGTGTGACATAGCTGATGGCAGATGCGATAGGCTTTAATTCTTCTAAAAAACGCAAGAAACTTATCTGTGCTAAGCCATTTTCCGAGTCAAAGACCATTGCTGAAAACAATGTGCCAAAAGCACCCGTAATAATTACCGGAATCAATGCAGCAAATGCGTTTTTTATCACCATGATATACCTTAAATTATTGATTCTCGTTGCCACGTTCCCTAAAACATTGGCTAATTTATCCATAAAACTCATTCCAGATCCCCTCATTCCTGCTTCTTCTCCTTGACGTCATCTCTTTTTGACTATTAGTCAGCGTTTACATTTCGATGAACAGAAACTATTTACTCCTCTTTTTTACCAAATATAAAACAAAAATTCATCTGATGTATTTATCATAAAATACATCAGATGAACTGTCAATTAGTTTCTTTTTCTCCTATTATTTTCTGTAATTCTCTCCGATTTATTGCCATATGGACAGTCATTGCGTCAAACGCAGCAAGTGCGTTCCGCCTTTCGATGGCCTGAACGATCTCTGTATGAATATCGATCGTCTCGATTTTCAGATGCTGGATATCATAATTTTTATTAAACAAAGCAATTGATTCATTAATGATTGGGATAATATGCAGCAAGGCTACGTTTCCGCTAGCTTCTGCAATCATCGTATGAAAATCGATGTCTAATTGAACATGTTCTTGTGTGCCTTCTCGAAAAGAAGTTTCAATCTTTTGCGTTAATTTTTTCATTTGGACGATTTGATTCTTCGTTGCATATTCCGCTGCCAAACCTGCCATCTTAGGCTCCAATAAATATCTCAGTTCAAATAAGTCTCGTATCATCCGATCCTGATCTTCAATCAAAGAAAAACCGAGTGGGTCATTGGCAATCCCTCGCTTATCACTGACAAATGTCCCCGCTCCTTGCCGAACTTCAAGGATATTCCTGGAAGCTAGAGCCCGCACAGCTTCTCGCACCGTGCTTCGCCCCACCTCTAAATAATAGGACAATTCATATTCATTCGGCAGTTTATCTCCTACTTGCAACTGCATTTCCTTTAAATATCTAAGGATCTTGTCAGTAGTTACTTCTACTAGGGTTTTATTTTCTTCCAAACCACATACCTCCTTTTCATCTGATGTATTTTTTCGTAATTATTATAACACGTTTGAATCATCTGATGATTTTTTGTATACAAAATTGATTAATCCGTTCATAGACATACAAACGAAGAAGATATTTACCATAAAAAAGACTAGGATAAAATTCACTCCTAGCCTTCGATCATTTTTATTTTGAACGACAAAAAATATGATGTTCAATAACAGACGATCTTCATTCGATTCTTGATGTCATCTTTTGTTTTTTTTAATATATGGATAAAAAGTTTGATTACATCGTTTCTATTCTAGAATTTGGTCGATTCTCAATTCTTCTTCTGGTGAGAAATCTAAATTATCCATCATTCGAACACTTTCTTGTAACTGACTTAACCGACTTGCTCCGACCAGTACACTTGTAACAGATTTTTGTCGCAAATTCCATGCAAGGGCCATTTGCGCTAATGATTGTCCTCGTGATACGGCGATTGTTTGCAGTGCTTTGATTTTTTCCAGAGTTGATCCAACTTGTTCTTCTGAAAGGAATGGTATTTCCTTACGATGTGCTCTAGAATCTTCAGGAATACCATGTAGATAACGATTTGTCAGCAACCCTTGAGCAAGCGGACTGAACGTGATTGCCCCTAGCCCTTCTTCTTCTAATACTGGAGATAGATCGTCTTCTAGTAGTGCACGAGAAAACATATTGTAGCGCATCTGATGAATAATGAACGGTGCTTCCTTTCTTTTTAAAATTTCAGTCATTTTTTTTGTATCTTCTCCATTATAGTTGGATATACCAATATATAATGCTTTTCCTTGTCTTACAAGTTGCATCAAAGCTTCTGCTGTTTCTTCCAAAGGTGTATCAGGGTCTGGGCGATGATGATAGAAGATGTCAACATAATCTAGCCCCATTCTTTGGAGACTTTGGTCACAACTTGAAATGATGGATTTACGAGAGCCCCATTCCCCATATGGCCCTTCCCACATATGATAACCTGCTTTGCTAGAAATAATCAGTTCATCACGGTAGGCTTGAAAATCTTCTCTAAAAATACGCCCAAAGTTTTTCTCTGCAGCTCCAGCAGAGCCTCCATAATTATTCGCAAGGTCGAAATGGGTAATTCCCATGTCGAATGCGCCTCTTAAAATCTCTCTTTGATTATGGATAGGATCATAATCACCAAAATTTTGCCATAATCCGAGAGATAAAATCGGTAATTTCAAACCTGAATGACCGGATTTACGATATTCCATTTTTTCATAACGTGCACTATCTGCAATATACAATTTTTCTCCTCCTCATCAAATCTTTTTAAAACGCTTTCTTGTTTTCTATTTTTAGTTTACTACATTTTAAAGAAAAGGAGTTACTCAAAATGATTTTTTCGTATATTTTTTTGCCATTTGTTTTTTACTCGTTGATAGATCAGAAATTGATTACGTGCTTGCTGGATTTTTTTATAACGTTTCGGTTGTTTTTTGTAAAATTGCTGATGATAGTTTTCTGCTGGCCAAAACGTACCGGCTGGTTCGATTTTTGTGACGATTGGTTGGTGGAAAGTTCCTGAACTGTCTAGTTTCTGTTTTGATTGTTCCGCTAATTCTTTTTGTCGTTCGTCTTGATAAAAAATCACTGGACGATATTGCTTCCCTCTATCTTGAAATTGTCCAAATGTATCTGTGGGATCAGTAATTTGCCAATAGATTGTCAGCAACTCGCTATAACTTATTTCTCTTGTGTCATAAATGATCTCCACAGCTTCCACATGACCTGTGTAACCACCACTTACTTGATCATAATTTGGTTTTTCAACATGTCCGCCCGTGTATCCTGACAAAACAGATAGGATCCCTTTTTTCGATTCAAACGGCTCGACCATACACCAGAAACATCCCCCTGCAAATACTGCACGTTCTTGATAGTCAGCATCTTGCATGGCATGCTTGGAAAAGTCATATTTTTGCTCCTTATCAAATCCTTCCGTAATCAATAAATAAAAGTCCATTACATCAGGCGTCAGATTCATTCGGATAGCTAATGGACGTAGTGTTGCTTCTAGTTTTGATAACTGTTCTTTAACGGATATATTTTCTCTTGTGTCATTCTTTGTCTGAATCAATACTTTTCGTTCCCAATCTCGTGTATTCGGATTCAAAATCAGATTATAAAGTGTTTGAATGAATATTTGTTCCTCATCCATAGATTCTCCTCCTTTCCGAAGAAGACAAGCTAGTGACTTTAGCTGTAATTTATCATAAAGTGAGGAAATAAGCGATTACTTCATCCCCCTACAGATTTTTCGTATAAAAAAGAGAGAATCCTTATCGACAGATTCTCCTTTTTAATCAATTTATTTTATAAATGAAAAGTTAATTT